>JANMJC010000017.1:0-6649 GCA_031371185.1 Paracoccaceae bacterium
CTGATTGATGCGCGATAGGTAGATTTTCTTGTGGTCCGATTTCCCTCCTGCACGTTCTGCGCTTTCCTGATAAAAGGCTCTGCTTTGATCGTCAAAGTAAACACCAAGATTGCGCATTCCGGCAACATGGGCATCACGGAAACGATAGAATTTGGTCGGATCGTGCATGACAAGTCTGCGATCCGGGGCGAAAAACGCAAGAAATTCCTTCATCCAAGACTGCGGATGATACAGAAAGAGCGCGCGGTCATCCTTCGGAAGTTCGGCCAATTTTGGAATCAGACGATAAATCCACGACCCATAGTTGGCGATTTCACCCGTACACAGGGTGACGACGGGTTCATCTATTCTGAAAGTCCGTTCTGGTGGAGCAAGATTGACTCCCGTTTCATCAAATACCGCCTGATAGTCTTCGTGCCTTCTGCCATTCTTGAAAAGGTCGGCATACCTCGTTCGATCCCATGAACGATCCAAAGATTCATCCACAAAAAACTGCTCGTCCTGCGTCGTGAAAGTCCGAAACCCTGTTAAGGTTAGGTTGCACTGCGCAATAACACGGAACCGTTCCGTTCGCGGCAAGATCGGGTGGGGTTTGTTCATAAAACCGACTTCCCCGTTCGTGATTAGAAAATGACCCTCCGGGAGGTCCTCGTAATTGCAAACACTTTCATAAGCGAGGGGGAGGTCCGTTGCATATTTGAAACGGGTCGTTTCCGTCATACATCACCTTCGTGCAATTTTGGCGCCCGAACCCTTGCGAACAGGATCACCTTCGCCATTTTCACAAGCCATCCCAATCGAAATCTTTGCGGTTTGACACAAGGATGTTGCCGCATTCGAGGCGTAGGCAAAGATCAATTCCACAGCAAGGGGCGATCCAGGTCCGGATGAACAGAAACATTCCCTGTGTTCTGGACGCCCGCATCAAGACCGTGCGCCAGATGTTCGCGCGCATCTGGGGCGCCTGAAGCCCTTCGCGCGTGCCGGTTGCAGGAATCGAACCCGCGACATCGTGATTACAAATCACGCGCTCTACCATCTGAGCTAAACCGGCCACGCGAGGTTCGATCTAGCATAGGGCGCGCACCACTGCAACGCGCAGGCCGCCTGCGGGGCGTCAGGCCTGCCCCGGGGCGGTCAGCAATTCAAAGATCTCGTCGCGCTCGGCATGGACCAGCAGCAGGGCCAGATCGCCGGGGTGCAGGCGGGCCAGAATGTCGCGCGCACCGGCAAGGGGCGAGGCCGCGAACCGGACCTGCGCTTGCGTCATCCCCAGATCCAGACAGGTCTGGCGGATCAGGTCGGGCACCTCGCCAAGGCGGCGCCCCCGCCGGTAAGCGTCCAGTTCCGCCGCCACCACAAGGTCGGGGGCCAGCGCCAAAGCCCCCGCCACCAGCCCGCGAATGTCGTCGTCCGAGCGGTCGCCGGCGTGGCTGATCATCACATAGCGGCGCTTGGCGGGCAGGTTCGACAGCGCGCCGGTCACCGCGGCGATGGAATGGGGATTGTGGGCGAAATCCACGAAAACCTGCGCGCCCCGCACGGAAAATTCGTTGCAGCGGCCCGGATTGTCGGTGGCATCGCTTTGAAACCCCGCCAACCCCTGCGCGATGGCCGCATCCGCAATCCCCAGCGCGCGGGTCAGGCAGATCGCCGCCAGCGCATTGGCGATGTTATAGGGCGCGCGGCCGTTCAGCGTGATCGGCACGAGGTCGGCCCGGATCACCGCGACCTCCTGGGTGCCGTCAAAAAAGATCAGGTGGGTGCCGTCGAACCAGGCGCAGGGGCGTCGGCGCGCCCGGGCGTCGGTGATTTCCGGGGCATCGGGGGTCAGCGAGTCCCTCCAGATCGCCGCCCTGGTCAGGGCCGCCTGCGCCCGCACATTGGCGTCGTCGGCGTTCAGCACCAGAATGCCGCCCGGTGCCAGCGCGTGGCGCACCGCGAATTTCGCCGCCGCCAGATCTGACACCGTGTTGACGCCGTATTCGCCCAGATGATCCGCCGCCACGTTCAGAACCGCCGCGGCCCCGGCCTGTTCCACCGGCAGGCCGCGCCGCAGGATGCCGCCGCGCGCCACCTCCAGAAAGCCGATCTGCAGCCTGGGATCGCGCAGCAGCATCCGCGCGCCGCCCGGGCCCGAAAAGTCGCCCTCTTCCAGAATATCATTCCCCACCCGGACAAAATCGGTCGAGGTCAGGCCCGAGACGAGGCCCGCCGCGCGCCCGATGGCGGCGCACACCCGCGTCGTCGTGGTCTTGCCGTTGGTGCCGGTGATCAGGGCCAGGGGAATGTTGTGCAGGGCAGGCCAGTTGACCGCGCCCGGGTCGGGCAGTTTTGCCATGGACCAGCTTTGCGACCCCGCACCGTGGCCGATCGACAGGGTATCATCGTCGCACAAGGCGTCCAAACCGCGCCCTTTCGCCCTGTCCAGAAGGCGGGTCAGCGCAGGATTTGCTTCGCGTCCGATGACGGCCAGCAGGTCCGCGATCAGGGGGGCAAGGTTCGGGGCCGGCAGGTTCAAGAGGTCGGCGGCACAGAAGGTCCAGGCGGTCTGGCCGGCGAAAACCGCCGAATACAACAGGTCGCGCGGGGCTGACACCGCCAGGGTGACCCC
The DNA here is from genome assembly GCA_031371185.1 of Paracoccaceae bacterium. Lineage (GTDB taxonomy): Bacteria > Pseudomonadota > Alphaproteobacteria > Rhodobacterales > Rhodobacteraceae > CAIYZT01. Next base: position 2,615 of record JANMJC010000017.1, read on the forward strand.
GCCGGAAAACACCCGCGAGGTGATCTTTTGATCCGTCCAGCCAATGGCGTCCAACACCTTGCGGGCATGGGTCTGCCACAGGCCCGCAATCCGGCCCGAATCGAAATCGGCGGTAAAGACGTCCAGCACCGCGCCGGGCAAGGGCCACAGCAGACCGGGCCCGGTCAGGCGGCGCACCTCGGGTTCCGGCAGGCGGGGGTCGCTGGCGATGGCAATCGTCAGGGCATCCTCGATGTCGGGAAGGTCCGGGGCGGGCACCGCGCTCAGTCCGCCGCCTCGCCGCTGCCCCGTGCCAGCCGCACCCCGCGCTCGTCGCGGATCAGGGTATCGCCGTCAGAGATCAGTTCGGCCACCCCATCGGTTGCCTGGGGGGCGGTACTTTGCACCGGCGCCGACAGCGCGCCGTCGGGTTTCTTGAAGTAGATGATCTGCTTCCAGCAGCGCGCGGTATCATCGCCGTTGATCACCACCAGATCGCCCTCGCGCGCCATGTTCAACGCCAGGTCCAGCGCCTCGGGCTCTTCGGGCTGCACGGTGATGGCATCAGGGGCCACGCCGTTCGCGATGAACCCCTCGCGCAGCATCTGCGGGATCTCGTCCGGCCCCCTGCCCCGGCGATTGGCATCGGCCTTGCAGATGAAGCGGTCGAAATGCGGCGCAAGAATGCGGGTGGCCTCGGCCACGTCCTGATCGCGGCGGTCGCCGGGGACCGACACCACCAGAATCCGTTTGCCCGGCACGTCCAGCCGGTCCACCAGATCGGACATGGCGGCAAAGGCGGCGGGGTTGTGGGCGTAATCCAGGATCACCTTGAAGGGATGCTCGTCAAAAACGTTGGTGCGGCCCGGAACCTGGAAAAAGCTGGTGTCGAAGGTGCGCAGACCGTGGCGGATATTGTCCAGATCGACGCCGAAACTGAAGGCCATGGCGGTGGCGAACATGGCGTTCTGGACGTTGTACAGCGCCTTGCCCTCTAACGTGGCGGGGATCAGATGCGACCACAGCACCGGCAGATGGGTGCCGTTGTTGTAGATCGTGATCATCTCGCCGTTCATGCCCTTTTCCAGCACCACCGCCCGCCCGCCCGAGCGGATGTGTTCCTTGACCAACGAATGGTTGGCGTTGACCGTGACATAGCAGATGTGCTTGGCCGTGGCGAAATCGGCCATGCGCAGGCAATGGATGTCGTCGGCGTTCAGAACCACGGTGTCGGTGGCGGTTTCGATCACCACCCTTTTGACCTTGGCCAGTTCTTCGACGGTATTGATGCCGCCCAGACCCAGGTGATCCTCGGTCACGTTCAGACAGGCCGCCACATCAGACCGCGAATAGCCCAGACCCGCCCGCACGATGCCGCCGCGCGCGGTTTCCATCACCGCGAAATCGACCGAAGGGTCGCGCAGCACCATCTGGGCAGAGGTCGGCCCGGTCATGTCGCCTTTGACCGTGATCTTGCCGTCGATATAGACCCCGTCGGTCGAGGTCATGCCGACGATGCGGCCCGATGATTTCATGATATGGCCCAGCATCCGGCTGGTGGTGGTCTTGCCATTGGTGCCGGTGATCGCCGCGATCGGAATGCGCGCTCCCGAACCGGCCGGGAACAGCATGTCGATCACGCGGCCCGCCACATCGCGCGGCTTGCCTTCGGAAGGCGAGACATGCATGCGGAACCCCGGGGCGGCGTTCACCTCGACCACGGCGCCGCCGATTTCCTTGTAAGACCGCGTGATGTCGTCGATCAGGAAATCGACCCCCGCCACGTCCAGACCAATGGCCTTGATCGCGCGTTCGGCCATGTCCTTGTTGTCGGGGTGGACCACGTCCGTCATGTCAATCGCCGTGCCGCCCGTCGAAAGGTTGGCGGTTGACCGCAGGAACAGCACCTGCCCGCTTTCCAGCACCGAAGCTGCCGTCACCCCGGCCTCGGCCATCAGGCGTTCGGCCTGCGCGTCAAGTTCCAGCTTGGTCAGCACCTTTTCATGGCCGATGCCGCGCCGGGGATCCGAGTTCACCTCGTCGATCAACTCGGCAACCGTGTGCTTGCCGTCACCCACGACATGGCCCGGCACCCGCTTGGCGACCGCGACCAAGGCGCCGTTGACCACAAGCATCCTATGATCATAGCCCGAGATGAAGCTTTCCACGATCACCGCAGAGGTCTTGCCCTGCGCATAGGCCTCGGCATGGGCGATCTCGATCTGGGCGGGCGTGGTCAGGTTGATCGACACGCCGCGCCCGTGGTTGGCGTCCAGCGGTTTGACCACCACCGGATAACCGATGCGTTCGGCGGCGCGCACCGCCTCTTTGGCGCTGTAAACGATGCGCTGTTGCGGCACGGGCAGGCCCAGATCGTTCAGCAGGCGGCTGGTTTCCGACTTGTCGCCGGCAATCTCGACCGCGATGCTGCGGGTTTCGCTGGTGATCGTCGCCTGGATGCGCTTTTGAAACTTGCCATGACCGAACTGGACCAGCGAATAATCGTTCAGCCGCAGCCAGGGAATGTCGCGTTCTTCGGCGGCCTTGACCAACGACCCGGTCGAGGGGCCAAATTCGCGGCGCTGTGCGGACAGCACGAAGTCCTTCAACTCGGCCGCCCAGTCAAAGGCCGGATCGAAAGGATAATCGACCTGGGCCTTCAACGCGTCGGGCAGAAGATGCATCAGCAGGCGCAGCGCCAGAACCCCGGCATCCAGACCCACATCGCGCTGACCGTAGGCATAGACCATGTTGTATTGGCCATGGACCCCGTTGCTGCGGGTGCGCCCGAAACTCACGTCCGACCCGGCAGCGCCCTGAATCTCCAGCGCCACATGCTCCATCACATGGCCAAGCCAGGTGCCGCCGTCTTCGCGCAAGCGGCGCACGAAGCCGCCCGCCACCCGGTGCGAACAGCCGTGCTCGGCCAGACCGGGCAGGGCAGCAATCAGACCGTCGATGAAGGCATCCCCGATCTTGGCCGAGGGCCAATCCTCCAGCACACCCAGATCCAGCACATGGCGGATCACCGGAAAGCTGGCCCAGACATTGGGGCCGACAAGCACGTTGGTCTGGATGATCTTCATGGGCGGTATCCTTTCGGCGGGGGCAGATCAGCGGGACTTGCCGTCTTCTGCCGCGATCAGGCTGCAAAATCCGGCATGGGCATCGGGCGCAAATGCCTGACGGTTGGTCAGGTCATATCGACAGCCTTCGCCCATCACGTCAAGCCGCAAGCCCAGCAGGCTGATCGCGTCGCCCCGGCTGGCGGCCCACATCGACGAATGGGTCAATTGGCTGGCATCGACCACCGTCACCGTGCCCGAGCCGACCACTTCAAACACATTGTCGGGCCCGATGAAGGCGGCAGTATCCTCGTCAATGCCCAGCCCGATCAGGAAGGGGTTGTAGGACGAGGCCGCCAGAAGCCGCCCCAACCGGTTGCGCTGCGTGAAATGCTGGTCGATGATCACCGCATTGGTCAGGCCCAGCCCCGGCGCCAGATTGACGCTGCCCTCGGCGGGGCTTGCGTTGCTTTCGCCGCTGGCCACCATGTGTTCGGACATGATCGAGGCACCCGCCGAGGTGCCCGCCACCGGCACCCCCGCCGCATTGCGCCGCCGGATCTTGCGCGCCACCGACGTGCCACCCAGAATGGTGGACAGGCGCAACTGGTTGCCCCCGGTCAGAAAGATGCCGGTGGCGCGGTCCAGCATTTCGGTAAAGCGCGGGTTTTCGCAATCCGCCCGGGTATTGATCGGCAGAAACTCGACCCGCCCGGCCCCCAGATCGCGGAAGATCCGCAGGTAATCCGACCCGGTGCTTTCCAGTTGCGACGCGGTCGGGATCACCACGATATCGGCCTGCGCCCCACCCGACATCTCGACAAAGCGTCGGTGAATCTGCATTTCCTTGACGCGGTCCTCGCCGCCGCCGATCGGGATGATGAATCCTCGGGGCACCGCAAGGTCAACGGGGGCTGGGCACATGGGTCTGGCTTTCCTCGGGTCTTCGCGGGATCGGCCCTTGGTCAAGCGCGTATCCCCGTGTATCAGC
>JANMJC010000035.1:0-3819 GCA_031371185.1 Paracoccaceae bacterium
GGTTCGGCCGCCGATGCGGCCCGGCCCGGTTCGATGAAATATGGTTTCTTCTGAAAGGCATAGGTCGGCAAGACAACCCGGTTGCGCCGCGCCCCGGCCCAGATCTGATCCCAGTCCACTGCGACGCCGCAGGCCCAAAGCCGCGCGATGGTGGTGATATGCCAGGCATCATCGGCCATTTTCTGATCCGGGTGGCGCAGGGCGGCGATCACCTGTCCAGAGGCCACGCCATTGGCCTGAGCCAGCGACGACAGCGAACGCCCCGGCCCGACCTCCAGATAGACGCGCGCCGGGTCCTTCATCAACGTGGCCATGCAGGCCTGAAAATTCACCGTATTGCGCAGGTGCTGCACCCAGTATTCCGGGTCTGTGGCTTGCGCGTCCGTCAACCGAACGCCCGTTCGGTTTGACAGGATCGGAATCCGGGGCGACTGCAGCCGGATGCCGCGCAGATAGGCGCCAAAGCGGGCCAGGATCGGCTCCAGCATGCGGCTGTGCGCCGCGATGTCGATGGCGATGCGGGTGGTTTCAACCTCCCGCGCGGCAAGGGTTTGGGCCAGCGCCGTCAGGGCCGCATCGGGGCCCGACACCACACAAAGCCCCGGCGCGTTGACCGAGGCCAGATCCAGATCACCGGTAAGCCAGGGGCGCAGATCTGCCTCGGCCATGGGCACCGACAGCATGCCCCCGGCCGGCACACCGTCCATCAGCCGCCCGCGCAACAAAACCAGACCGATGCAATCCTCAAAGCTCATCACCCCGGCAAGCGCGGCGGCGGTGTTTTCGCCCATGGAATGGCCGACCAGCACCGAGGGCACGACCCCCCAGCTTTCGTACAGTTTGGCCAGCGCGAATTCGGTGATCATGATCAGCGGCAGTTGCACCGAAGGCTTCTTGAACGCCGCATTCGCGCCATCCTCGGCGCCCATGGGCGGCAGCCACAGCGCGCGGATGTCGTAGTCAAGCTGCGGTTCCAGAACCGACAGGCCCCTGTCCATCCAGTCGGCGAACACCGGTTCGGTTTGATACAGGTCGCGCGCCATTCCGGCGTATTGCGCGCCACCACCGGGAAACATGAACACGGCGTCGGGATTTTCGCCCAGGAAATCGTGGTTGAACACCTGGCGCGGGTCGCCGCCGTCCAAAAGGTCGGCCGCCTCCGTCGGGCTGTGCGCCACGATGACCCGCCGCTTTTCAAAGGCCCGGCGGCCCTGTTTCAGGGTAAAGGCCACATCGGCGAGGTCCTGATCCGGGTGCGCGCGCAGGTGGGCCGCCAGCCGCCGCGCCTGTCCGTCCAGCGCCGACCTGGATTTGGCCGAGATGACCAGCGGCTGAAAAGGCCAGATGCTGGGTTCAGACGCAGGGCGGGCCGGGGCCTCTTGCAGCACGACATGGGCATTGGTGCCGCCCACGCCCAGGGAATTGACGCCGGCGCGCAGGATCGGGGCCTGCCAATCGGTCAGCCGATCGTTGACCCGGAACGGGCTGGATGCAAAGTCGATCGCGGGGTTCGGCGTGTCATATCCCAAGGAAGGGGCAAGCTGCCGGTGATGCAGTGACAGGGCCACCTTGATCAGGCTGGCCACGCCTGCCGCCGTATCCAGATGGCCGATATTGGTCTTGACCGACCCGATGCCGCAAGAGCCTACCGCATCGGTGGTTTCACGAAAGGCCTGCGTCAGGGCCGCAACCTCGATCGGGTCGCCCAGATAGGTGCCGGTGCCGTGGCATTCGACATAGGTCACAGAGTCGGCCGATACCCCGGCCATCGCCTGCGCTTCGGCAATGCAGCGTGCCTGACCGTCGACCGAGGGGGCCAGATAGCCCGCCTTGGCCGCCCCGTCGTTGTTCACCGCCGACCCTTTCAGGATCGCCCAGATATGATCGCCGTCGCGGATCGCATCCTTGGCGCGGCGCAGAACCACGCAGCCCGCCCCCGATCCAAAGACGGTCCCTTGGGCGCGGGCATCGAAGGCATGGCAATGCCCGTCGGGCGACAGAATTTCGCCTTCTGTGTACAGATAGCCGCGCGCCTGGGGCAGTTCGATCGTCACGCCCCCGGCCAGCGCCATGTCGCATTCGCCGTTCAGAAGGGCCTGCGTTGCGAAATGCACCGCGACCAGCGAGGTCGAGCAGGCGGTCTGGATGTTGATCGACGGGCCCTTCAGATCAAAGATATGGCTGACCCTAGTGGCCAGAAAATCCTTGTCGTTGCCGGTGTGGCGCAGCAGGAACATGCCGGTCTGGTCGACCAGATCGGGGTTGGAACACAGGTTGAAATAGAAATACGACCCCATGCCGCAGCCGGCATAGACCCCGATGGCGCCCGTGAAATTCTCGGGCGGGTGGCCCGCGTTTTCCAGCGCTTCCCAGGCCACCTCCAGAAAGTTGCGGTGCTGGGGGTCAAGGATCGCGGCCTCTTTGGGCGAAAACCCGAAAAAGTCGGCATCAAAGGTTTCAAAGCCGTCCAGCACGGCGGCGGCGGCCACATAGTTGGCCCTGCGCATCCGCGCCGGGCTTTCGCCCGCGGCCAGCAATTGCTCTTCGCCAAGGGGGCGGATCGATTCGACGCCCGCGGCCAGATTTTTCCAAAAGGTTTCAATGTCCGGCGCGCCCGGCAGATGCGCGGCCATGCCGACCACGGCGATATCGGTGTCGCCAACGGTGGCTTCGAAACGATCTTTGCTCATTACCCCAACCAGACGTCCTTTGCAGGTCGCAAAACCCAAATCTAACCTACGCTATTTTCGGCCTCTCCGACAGGTGCCCTGCCAGCGAAAGCCGATAGTGGGCAACATGGGGACAATGCCACGGTACTGCCACAATCCTGACCCAAATGGCCGCGGAATGTGGCGGTCCGACCTACCAGTGCCCCGCCCCGCTGCCCCGCAGCATCCTGATCTGCGCCCAAACGTAAACAATCGCGTCAAAGCCTGCCCCGGCAAGGGTCAAGAACCCGCGCCGCAGATCAAGGGCCCGGCCCGCAGCACGCGCCCGCGACAGGCGTTTGACCAGAAAGTGGAACGGCACATAGCCGTGGGGCCAGTGCGGCAATTCGGCCTTCAGGACCGCCGGCAGCCAGCCCTCGTCGCGCGCGGCGGTTTGCAGTTCCTCGGCCCGCGCGTCAGGGGGTAGTTTTCGCAGGGCGCGGAAGATCGCCGCGTTGACCGACGAGCCGATGACAAGGCGAACCTGATGGCGCAGCAAGGGCAGGATCTGGCGTTCGGACCGGTAGACATGGCGCAGGCCGGTCAGCCCGTCGATGCGGGTCAGATCCTCGGGGGCGGTCAGGGTGTCGGTCAACAGGATCGCGCGCAGAAAGCCGTCTTCCACCGGCAGACCGATGGGCATGAAATGGCGCCGCGCGACCGCTGCCGGCATCGCGTACAACTGCCCGCAGATTGCCCCGCGCCAGTCATCCAAGCCCCCCGCCGACGCCGCAATCAGACGTTCGGTCAGGGTCAGGGGGGCGGGGGTCAGGGCAAGATCCTTGACCGGTTGGCTGGACAGCGCATGCAGGCCCGGGCGGGCGAACAGGCCCCGCGCAAGGCGCGACAGCGCGTCCGACTCGGGCAAAAGAATGTCGGCATCGGCAAAGATCAGGGCATCGCAATCCGCATCGCTCAGGTCATGGACAAAGCGGTTCCAGGTGCGCGACTTGCCACCTTGGGGCAGATCCAGCACCACAAGGGCCGGATGACCCATGCCGCGCGCAACCGCAATGGTCTGGTCGCGGCAACCGTTGGCCAGCACCACAAGCCGCGCGGCAATGTCGGTTCGGGCAAAGATGTCCTGCGCCAGTAGGCTTTGCAGGGTGGC
>JANMJC010000091.1:0-7537 GCA_031371185.1 Paracoccaceae bacterium
CGAAATAGCTTTCGCAGATCTGGAAGTAATCCTTCACCACCTGGCGGAACGGCCCCAAAGACAGGTGGAACTCGCCCAGGGTCGTGTCGTCGAGGCTGGCCACCGAAAACACCAGCCGCCCCTCGCGGATGGCAAGCGCCAGACGGTAGGGGCCGATGGGGTTTGCGCGGCCCTCGCGCGGGGGGAGCCCAAAGGAGTTGTCCTCCAACAGGTCAAAGATCGCGACCTTGCGCTCTTGCTCGATCTCGGGTGTGGCGCGGGCCAGCCCCTTTTCGTCGATGTCGATGTGACAGATGCGGTCGGTCAATCGCGCCCTCCGTTCAGGTGGCGCAACCGGGCCGTCACGCTTAACCCATGGGCTTCAAGGCTTTCGGACCGCGCCAGCCGTTCCGCCGCCGGGCCGATCGCGGCAAGCGAGGCGGGGGTCATGCGGGTCAGCGTGGTGCGCTTGACAAAGTCCAGCACGCTTAAGCCCGACGAGAACCGGGCCGAGCGGGCGGTGGGCAGAACGTGGTTCGGCCCGCCGACGTAGTCGCCAATCGCCTCGGGGGTGAAGGCGCCCAGAAAGATCGCCCCGGCATGGGTGATCTGGCGGCTCAACGCCTCGGGATCGGCCACGCAGAGTTGCAGATGCTCGGGCGCCAGCCGATTGGACAGGGAGACGGCCTCGGCCAGATCGCGGGTCACGATCACCGCGCCGTTGTCGCGCCACGAGGCCCCGGCAATCGCCCGCCGCTGCAGCGTTTTCAGCCGCGCATCCACCGCCACGGTCACCGCACGGGCGAAAGCCGCATCGGTGGTGATCAGGATCGACTGCGCGCTTTCGTCATGCTCGGCCTGGCTCAGCAAATCCAGCGCGATCCAGTCGGGGTCGTTGTCGCCGTCGGCGATCACCAGAATTTCCGACGGCCCCGCGATCATGTCGATGCCGACACGACCAAAGACCCGCCGCTTCGCCGCCGCGACAAAGGCATTGCCCGGCCCGGTGATCTTGTCGACCGCCGCGATCGTCTCGGTGCCATAGGCCAGCGCCGCGATCGCCTGCGCGCCGCCGATGCGGTACACCGTGTCGACGCCCGCGATCTGGGCCGCCAGCAGAACCAGCGGGTTCACCACCCCGCCGGGTGTGGGGCAGGTGACCACCAGCCGCCCAACCCCCGCGACACGCGCCGGAATGGCATTCATCAGCACCGACGACGGATACGAGGCGAGGCCCCCCGGCACATACAGCCCCGCCGCCGCAACCGGCGTCCAGCGCCAGCCAAGATGGGCACCGCTGGCATCCTCCCACATGGCGTCCTCGGGCATCTGCCGCGCGTGATAGGCCGCGATCCGCTCTGCCGCCAGTTCCAGCGCCGCACGGTCCTGCGGGCTGACCCTGGCCACCTCGGCATCAATCTCGGCCCGCGAAAAGGCCATGGTCTGCGGCGTCAGGTCCAGCTTGTCAAAACGCCGCGTCAGGTCAAGGACGGCGGCATCTCCGCGCGCGCGCACATCTGCGATGATCGCCGCCACCGTGGCATCGACATCGGGGGCGTCTTCGCGCTTCAGACCCAGAAGGGCTGCAAATCCGGTCTCGAAGCCGGCGTCACGGGTGGACAGGTGGAAGGGCATACTGCGGCTCCGTGAACTTGCGCCCTGCGATAGGGCAAAGCGGGGCCAAGGGCAAGACGAAGGGGGCCGTTTGCCCCCCTCTTGGCCTTGCGGCCAATTCACCCCCCAAGGATATTTGCCTCAAGATGAAGCCGCAACGCTTTCACCTTCATCTTGACCTAAATATCCATCTTCTGCCCGGCTTCCCCCCCGAAATGCGAGAACCGGTAGGGCGAGACCCCGTATTTCCTGCGAAACGACTTGGAAAAATGCGAGGTCGAGGCATAGCCGCAGGCCATCGCCACCTCGGTCACCTTCATGTCGGTTTCCCCCAAAAGGCCCCGGCCGCGCTGCAGGCGCAGGTCGTTCATGTAACGGACCGGCGTGGTGTCCAGATAGCGGTGGAACAGGCGTTCGATCTGGCGGCGCGACAGGCCCAGATGGGCGGCACAGGCGTCCAGATCGAACTCTTCCGCCACCCGCGCCTCCAGGAAAGCCGCAGCCTGCAGCACCTTGTCATGGCGCGTGCCCAGCCGGGCGGCAAGGCTGGCGGTCTGGTGGTCCTGGGGCGCGCGCCTTTGGGTCAGCAGGCACATGTTCATGACCTCCTGGCTTAACGTTGCGCCAAAGCGGTCGTGGATGATCTGCAACATCAGATCGGCCGCCGCGATGCCCCCGGCACTGGTCATCACCCGGTCCTCGATGGTGAAGACCTGCCGCGCCGGGGTCAGGCCGGGGTGGCTTTCGATGAAGCCCTCGATGTTTTCCCAATGCAGCGTGAACCGCCGCCCCTGCAGGATGCCCGCCCGCGCCAATGCATAGGCTCCGGTGCAAAGCCCGCCCACAATGCGCCCCCGCCGCCACAGCCCGCGCAGCCAATCGGCCAGCGCCGCACTGGCCTTGCCCTCGGGCTCGACCCCCGAACAGACGAAGATCATCCCTTCGGGCTCGGTCCCGCCCCACCGTCCCTGCGCCACAACCTGCAACCCGTTCGAGCAGGCCATGGGCAAGCCATCCTCGGTCAGAACCTGCCAGCGAAACAACTCTTGCCCGGTCAACTGGTTGGCCATGCGCAGCGGTTCGACGGCCGCCGAAAAGGCGAGCATCGTGAATTTTGCCAACAGAACGAAGCTGACCATGACCGGGGCCGCATCTGCGTCACGGCTGGGTTTCAGGGCGACATGGGCGACGCCCTTGGCGACAAAGCTGGACAGGCTCAGGGGCATGGTCGGCCCCCTTCGCCCAGCCAGCCGCAAACTGCCGCGCCGCGCATCAGGCGCGGATGCCCGCGAACCTTTGCTGCCATTCCGCGCGCTCTTCGTCGGTGATCTTGCGGAACAGGTTTTCGGGAACCGCAAAGGCATGGCCCGGGGGCAGGGCCCGCAGCGCTGCCGACATGTCCGTGGGCCAGGTCCAGTCATCGGTCCCCATCGCCGTCATCATCGTCTGTGCTGCATCCGGGATGAAGGGCGCCGACAGCACGGCATAGACCCGGATCAGGTTCAGCCCCAGCCGGATCATCGCCTGCGCGCGGTCAGGGTCGGTCTTCACCACGCTCCAGGGTGCCGCCGCCTGAAGGTATTCATTGCCCAGAACCCAGATCGCCCGCAACTCGGCCGCCGCTTTGCGCACCTCCATCTGCGCCATGAAGTTGGTATAGTCCTGCACCCTGGTGCCCAGATCGGCGATCAGCGCTGCCTCTTGCGGGCCAAAAGCGCCGCCCGCCGGAATGTCGTCGCCAAACTTCGACCGGGCGAATTTGGTGACGCGCGACACCAGGTTGCCCAGAACATCGGCCAGATCCTTGTTGACCGAGGCCTGGAAGTTTTCCCAGGTGAACTCGGCATCGCTGGATTCGGGGGCATGCGACAACAGCCACCAGCGCCAGTAATCCGAGGGCAGGATCGAAAGCGCCTGATCCATGAACACGCCGCGCCCGCGCGAGGTGCTGAACTGGCCACCGTCATAATTCAGATAGTTGAAGGACTTGAGGTAGTCGACCAGCTTCCACGGCTCGCCCGAACCCAGGATCGTGGCGGGGAAGGACAGCGTGTGGAAGGGCACGTTGTCCTTGCCCATGAACTGATAATAGGTCACGTTCTGGGCCCCCATGTCGGTGCGCCACCAGCGTTGCCAGGCCGCATCGGGCAGGCCATGGGCATCGGCCCATTCCGCCGTGGCCGCGATGTATTCGATGGGCGCGTCGAACCAGACGTAGAACACCTTGCCCTCCATTCCGGGCCAGGGCGCGTCGCCCTTCTGCACCGGAATGCCCCAGTTCAGGTCGCGGGTGATGCCGCGGTCCTGCAAGCCATCGCCGTCGTTCAGCCATTTCTTCGCGATCGAGGTGGTCAGGATCGGCCAGTCGGTCTTGCTGTCGATCCAGGCCGCCAGCTTGTCGCGCAGAGAGCGCTGCATCAGGTACAGGTGCCGGGTTTCGCGCACCTCAAGGTTTTTCGACCCCGAGATGGTGGAATGGGCGTCGATCAGGTCGGTCGGGTCAAGCTGCTTGGTGCAATTGTCGCATTGGTCGCCGCGCGCCTGGGTGAAACCGCAGTTCGGGCAGGTGCCTTCGATGTAGCGGTCGGGCAGAAAGCGGTTGTCGTCGATCGAGTAGACCTGTTTTTCGCTGACCTCGCGGATAAGCCCCATCGCGTCCAGCCGGGCCGCGAAATGCTGGGTCAGGCGGTGGTTGCGGGCGCTGGACGACCGGCCGAAGTGGTCAAACGACAGCCGGAAGCCGCGCGCGATCCCGGCCTGCACCTCGTGCATTTCGGCGCAGTACTCAGACACGGGTTTGCCCGCCTTGGCGGCGGCCAGTTCGGCGGGCGTGCCATGTTCGTCGGTGGCGCAGATGAACATCACCTCATGCCCCATCGCCCGGTTGAAGCGCGCGAACAGATCGGCGGGCAGTTGGCGGCCCACCAGATTGCCCAACTGCTTGATCCCGTTGATGTATGGAATGGCAGAGGTGATCAGAATCCGTGCCATGGCGCGCCCCTTTTTGGTGGTAGGGGACCGTTTAGCGCAAGGCGGCGCGCAGGGCTAGGGGGGAGGGGTTTTGCTTTTTGCGCAATTCGAGGTCAATCGAATTGGGCAGCGCCTGCTTGCCCGCGGCAGGCGCAATTCCCCGCCAACCCGTGCAGCCGCGCTGCAATTCCGGAACCAAACGGCCTGCGGAAACCCCCTTGGCCTTCGGCTTGCGCCGACCGCCAAAGGACCGAAAACGCCCAACAGGAGCCTTTTTCGTTCCGAAAGAACCCCGGCCTACCGCCCCGCCTTTTCCGCGATCCCCGACACACCCTCGCGCCGCGTCAAAACCGCCTCGACCTGCGCCAGCGTCACATCGCGCGCGGCGAGCATCACCAGCAGGTGATACAGCACGTCCGCCGCCTCTTCGGTCAGCTTCTCGCGGTCGCCCCTGACCGCTTCGATGATCGCTTCGACCGCCTCTTCGCCAAACTTTTCGGCGCATTTCTCGGGGCCCTTGGCCAGCAATTTCGCCGTCCACGAGCTTTCCGGGTCGGCCCCCTTGCGGGCGGCGATGGTGGCCGCCAGACGTTCCAAAGCGCTCATGTCATCCTCATCGGAATGCCCGCTGCCGCCAAATGGGCCTTGGCCTGCCCGATCGTAAAGCTGCCGAAGTGAAAGATCGAGGCGGCCAGAACCGCGCTGGCATGGCCCAGGGTCACGCCGTCCACCAGGTGATCCAGGGTGCCCACCCCGCCGCTGGCGATCACCGGAATGCTGACCGCATCGGCAACGGCCCGGGTCAGGGGCAGGTTGTAGCCGCCCTTGGTGCCGTCACGGTCCATCGAGGTCAAAAGGATCTCCCCCGCCCCTCTGGCCGCCATCAGAATGGCAAACTCCACCGCGTCAATGCCGGTGGCGCGGCGCCCGCCATGGGTGAAAATCTCCCACTTTCCGGGGCTTACGGTCTTGGCGTCAATCGCCACCACGATGCACTGGCTGCCAAAGCGTTCCGCCGCCTGCGCCACCACCTGCGGATCGGCCACCGCCGCCGAGTTGAAGCTGACCTTGTCGGCCCCCGCCAGCAACAGCGCCCGCACGTCCGCGTGGCTGCGAACCCCGCCGCCGACCGTCAGGGGCATGAAGCACTGTTCGGCGGTGCGCGTCACAAGATCGAACATCAGGCCCCGGTTTTCATGGGTGGCGTGGATGTCCAGAAAACACAACTCATCCGCCCCCGCCGCATCATAGGCCTGCGCCGCCGCCACCGGATCGCCCGCGTCGATCAGATTGACAAAGTTCACGCCCTTGACCACCCGGCCATCGGCGACATCCAGGCAGGGAATGATGCGGGTTTTCAGCATGGAGGCGGTGTAGCGGGAATTGAGCCCCCGGAAAAGGGGGTTCGGCCCCCGTCGAAACCCCTTGCCAAAGCCACCATCCGGGGTTTCCCTGGCGAAATGACGAAACTGGTCCTCTTGCACAAGGCAGACTCGATCTACGAGGACGAGCCTGATGTGGTCTATGATTTCCCGAAAGCCTATCTCAAGGCGATGCAAGAGGGTCTTGGGGATTGGGTCATCTATTACGAACCGGTGAAAGCGGGGCCGCGCGGATACTTTGCCGTGGCAAAGATCGAAGCCATCGTCCCGAAGCCTCGAAACGACGGCCGGTTTCTGGCAATGATTAAACCGGGCAGTTTTCTGGCGTTTGACCACGACGTTCCACGGCTGATTGGCGGGCGACCCCTGGAAGCCGCGCTGACGTCCCCGGATGGCAGCCCCAAATCCGGTGGCGCGCAGCAACTTGCCGTGCGACGGCTGTCGGAACGCGATTTTTCCAACATCGTGCAACGCGGACTTCCGCAAGATCTGGAGGCGCGCGAAGAGCGGCGCTACGATCCTGTTCCACGGGACATTGACGAGGGGGCGTCGCTGTTTGATCGCCCGGTGATCGAACGCTTGACCAGCCGGCCATACCGCGACGTGGCCTTTCGCCGAAAGGTGCGGGACGCCTATGACTTCCGCTGCGCGATCTCGGGCCTGCGCCTTCGAAACGGCGGGGGGCGGCCCGAAGTTCAGGCCGCTCACATACGTCCTGTAGAAAAGCAGGGCAGCGATTCCGTGCGCAATGGGCTGGCCCTGTCCGGCACTTTGCACTGGATGTTCGATCGCGGGCTGAGTTCGGTGGCCGAAGATCACGCGATCCTTGTTTCCAGAAACAAGGTGCCGTCTGAAGTGGTTGATCGCCTGATCCGGTCTCAGGGGAAATTGTGTTTGCCTCAGGATCAGCGCAACTGGCCGCATCCCGAAAACCTGCGCTGGCACCGCGAAAATGTCTTTGGCCAGATCATGGGAGACGAGCCGACCCCCTGGGGATAAGGCCTAGCGCAGCGCTTTTATCGCCGCGCCCAGATCAATCGCCCCGTCATACAGCGCCCGTCCCGAGATTGCCCCCGCGATCACCCCGGTGTCGCGCAGGGCGATCAGATCGGCCATCGAACTGACCCCGCCGCTGGCGATGACCGGTATCGACACCGCCCGGGCCAGCGCCTCGGTTGCGGCGATGTTCGGCCCCTGCATCGCCCCGTCGCGGTCGATGTCGGTGTGGATGATCGCGGCCACCCCGGCGTCTTCGAAGTTGCGGGCAAGGTCTGTGACCTTGATGGTGGTCTCTGTCGCCCAGCCTTTCGTGGCGACAAGGCCCTGTCGCGCGTCGATGCCGACCGCGACCTGCCCCGGAAAGGCCCGGGCGGCCTGGCGCACAAGATCGGGGTTTTCCACCGCGACCGTGCCAAGGATCACCCGCGCAAGGCCGCGCTTCAGCCACATCTCGATGGTGGCCAGATCGCGGATGCCACCACCAAGCTGGGTGGGCACCTTGACCGCCTTCAGGATCGCCTCGACCGCAGCCCCGTTCACCGGACTGCCCGCAAAGGCCCCGTTCAGATCGACCAGATGCAGCCATTCGCAGC
>JANMJC010000092.1:0-2097 GCA_031371185.1 Paracoccaceae bacterium
GTTCTGGGTGAAAATCAACACAGCTTTACCCTTGAGAGCGTGAGACAGATGGATCTGTCCCTGACGGTTGAAGGCTTGGACGGCTTCAGCCTGACGGGCCAATCGTCGATGCGGCAGATCAGCCGCGATCCTGGCGATCTCGTGGCGCAAACACGTGGCCGGCATCACCAATATCCCGACGGCTTTATGCTGTACTGCGGTACGATGTTCTCACCAATACAAGACCGCGACGGGCCGGGACAGGGATTTACTCATCATCCCGGCGACGTTGTGACCATCGCCACGCCGGAATTGGGCTCGCTGGTCAACACTGTCCGCTTGTCCACCGAAGCTCCGGAATGGACCTTTGGCACGCGCGCACTCATGACCAATCTCGCCAAGCGCGACCTCCTTTAAGGATTCGTTTCATGCTGACCGGCAAACATCTCATCGCTGGCGAATGGGTGGCGGGGGATGAGACCTTCCGTTCCAGCCCCGCATCTGGCGAGGCGCGAGACTTTTCAATCGGAAATCCTGCCCATGTGACTAGGGCGGCCGAGGCGGCTTAGGATGCCTTTTCGTCCTTATCGGCGCTTTCGCGCGAAGCGCGGTCGGCCTTTCTCGAACGCATCGCCAACGAGATCGAGGCGCGCTCGACAGAGATCACTGAATTAGGCTCCACGGAAACCGGTCTGCCCACCGCCCGTCCGGAAGGTGAGCGCGGGCGGACGACGGGCCAGTTACGACTGTTTGCAACCCATATCCGCAAAGGCGAAAACCTCGATCGGCGCCATGACGCGGCGCTATCCGACCGAAAGCCGCTGTCCCGCCCTGTTAACCGACCAAACCCGCCAGTGTCGGTACAGGTACGCTCAAAGCACAACCACCCTGGACAGGTTCAACGGGGCGTCGGGGTTCTGGGAGCGGCGCAAGGCGGTGTGGTAGGCGAAGATCTGGATCGGCAGCATCATCGCCGCGCCGGCCGTCTCCGCGTCGGCCATTTCGCCGGGGACGATCACGCAGGTGGCATGGTCGGCATAGGCTTCGGCATCCGGGCCGATCACGGTCAGGCCCGCGCCAAGCACGCGGATGTCGCGGGCCAGCGCCAGCCCCTGCGCGCGGTCCGACAGGGTGAAGAGCGTGACCATCGTGTCGGCGTTGGCGCAAGCCTTGGGCCCGTGGCGGTAGTCGAGGCTGTAATAGGCCTCGGCCGAGGCCAGCGCCATTTCCTGAATTTTCAGCCCCGCTTCCTGGGTCAGGGGATGCTGCGCTGCGGATCCCAGAAAGACGAAACGGTCATAGGACCGCGCATTGGCCAGATCATGCAGCCGGGGGCCGAGGGTCAGCATTCTTCGTCCGGCTTCGGGCAGGCCGGTCAGGGCGGAGCGGTCTTTCGGGGTGCCGAACAGCCACTGGCTGGCGATCATCATCGAGGTGAAAGAGCGCAGCATCACAAGGCCGTTCTCGAAACCCTCGGTCACCAGAAGCGGGTGGTCAACCTGTTGCAAAAGGTCGGATCCTTCGGTGCAGCTGATGCCCATCAGGTCAAATCCGGCAGCCTTCAGCAGGCCGTTGGCCAGCAGCAACTCACTTGACTGGCCCGACCGGCTGAAGCCGATGGCAAGACGCCGCGCCTTTGACGGGCGGGTCTCGTAGGGGTCCAGCATCACCTCGCAAGAGGCAACGGCGCGGACGTTGAAGCCGCGCCGCATCATCCAGTCGGCGACGGCCCGGGCGAGGTAGTACGAGCTGCCCGACCCCAGCAGCAGAATCTCCGGATAGGTTTGCGGCGCGCAGGGCAAAGCCAGCGCGCCGGATTGCAGGCGGGCGATCAACCCTTCCCAGGCCGCGGGTTGGCTTTGCAATTCCGACCAGGTCACGGTTCCAGTCATGTTCGGGCTCCGATAGGGGAATTGACGAGGTTCGGCGGGGTTTCATCCGCCAGAACGGCAAGCGCGTTGCGGACCGCCGTCACGGCGGCGTCGGATTTGGCGCGGTGGGTCAGGCCCGCCTGATGCGGGGTCAGAATGACATTGTCGAGCGCGAAAAGCGGGCTTTCGGTCAGCGGTTCGGTTTCAAAGACGTCCAGCGCGGCCCCGGCGATGCGGCCGGCCTGCA
>JANMJC010000104.1:0-5327 GCA_031371185.1 Paracoccaceae bacterium
GAATGGTCGTGCAGCGTGATCCCGACGCCAAAGCGCCGCCGCGCCCAATGGGTCATCACCAGACCCGACACCGCAAGGGTGCCCGCGCCGCTGGCCGTCAGGCCGACAACTTCGGCGGTCAGGTTGGTGGAGTATTTCAGCATGTCCTTCAACACCTTGGCCAGATCATCGCCAAGGTGGGCGACAAGGGGCTCGGCGCCTTCGGGCGGGACAGGCTGGAATTCCGGGGGCGGCAGGTCAATGCCCTGGGCACGGGCCAGCACCGCAAAGGCCTGCGCCGCCACGGCCGCCGGATCGCGCACCGGCAACCAGCGGCTGCCCGCCTCGTTCAGCGCGCTGCTGGCCACGGTCCAGTGATCCACGCCGTCACGACGCTCATAGGTGAAAAGCGGCGCGCCCCGCTCGACGATCGCCACCTTGACCCCGGCAATCGCCGGGCGAAAGCGTTCGCCGCGCGCCTCGACCGAAGTGGTCCAGCCTTCGCCGGTGCGGGTCCATTCAAAGTGCACGCGGTTGTAATTCAGGATCAGTCCCGACAAGGCCGGGTTATAGCCGACATGGTCGGGTTGATCGGGCACCAGCCGCTCGTAAAAGGGAATGGCCCCGTCGACCACCACAAAACGCCCGGTGACCTGACGCAGACCCGTGGCGGCAAGGGCGGCCACCAGATCGCCCAACTGGTCGCTGTCCAGATTGGGATCGCCGCCGCCAACCAGAACCAGATCGCCGTCCAGCCGGCCCTTGCTGACCGTGCCCCGCCGCATCACCCGGGTTTCAAAGCGGTGATCCGGCCCCAGCCGTTCCAGCGCGAACAGCGCGGTTACGGTCTTGGCGACCGAGGCGGGCGGCATCGGCACCTCGGCGTGACGCACGGCAAGTGGCGCTGCCCCATCCAGTCTCGCCACCGCAAAGCTGACCTCGCCGCCCAGGTTTGCGGCCTTGATCAGCGCTTCAACCCCCCTGCCCGTGCCGCGCTCGGGCCGGGGTTCGGGACGCGGCGAGGTCAGGGGCGCCAGCCCCGGCACCTCGGCCCAAAGCGGGGTTGCCGCCGTCAAAAGCCCCGCCAACACCGCCCGCCTGCCGATCGTCACGCCTTGCCCCCGGTCGTCCAGTCGCCCTTGGCCCGAATGGCCGAGGACGAAGCCCCGTTCAACGGCAAATTCACGAAAACCCAGGCCGGGGTCTTTTTGGCGGCCAGATTCTCGCCCCGCCCGACCCGCCGCTCGCGAAACACCCGGGCCGCGACGCTGGTGCGCGCCGCCACGCCCGAGCCGGGACGGGCCAGAACCCCCACCGGCACCGCACGCAGAATCTGTCGCCAGCGCGCCCAGTGATGGAACTGTACCAGATTGTCGGCCCCCATCAGCCAGACAAAGGTGACACCGGGATAAAGTGCTTTCAACCGGCTGACCGTGTCGGCCGTTCGCAAGGTGCGCAACCGGGTTTCAAGATCGGTGATCTTGACCCTGGGGTCGCGCATCACCGACCGCGCCCGCGCCAGCCGCTCTGCCATGGGGGCGGGCTGATGGGTTTTGAGAGGATTGGCCGGGGTGACCAGCCACCAGACCTGATTCAGACCCATCCGCTTGATCGCCTCATGCGTGATATGGACATGACCCTGGTGAGCGGGATCGAAGGATCCGCCCAGAAGGCCGATGACCATGCCCTTGCATGCGATGGGGAATCCCTGGCGCATCTGTCCTCCGGCCCCGCATGTCGGCCCCGCCAAAGCCTGTACCAAAGCCTGCCCGCATGTCCAGTGGTCGCTTGGCCCCGCCACAGCCCCCAGGCGCGGGCTTCGCCCCTGCTTGCCGACAGCCGATGCCGGTCGTAAGCTTTGCCGCCGGGGCCAAGGGCTCTTGATTTGGGACTTCCCGCCTATGCCTCGTGCCTTTTCCCCTTCCGGACCGGCCCTTGCGGCCCCTCTTGCGGGTCATCAGCCACCTCAGGTGGTTTTGTCGCAGCGTTTTCAGGTCGATGATCTGGTGATCCACGCGCCCGAAGGACTGATCCGGCCGGTGCATCTGGCGGTACTGGCCAACGGCGGCTATGAGGCGGCCGAAATTGCGCTGGCCACGGCGATGATCGGCCCGGGTCAGCGCGTGCTGGAGTTTGGCGGCGGCATCGGCGTGGTGTCGCGCCACATCGCGCGGATCACCGGCCCCGATTGCGTGCTGAGCGTCGAGGCCAATCCGCAGGCGCTGGCCACCGCGCGCGCCCTTGTCGGCCGTGACGGGCTTGGGGTGACCCATCTGTGGGGCATGGTCGTGTCGGGGAGGGCGCAAGGCAAAACCGGCAGATTGATGGTGGACCCGCAGAATTTTCTGGCCTCACATCCCGGAACCCCCGATGCGCCCGACCACGGCGCCCGGCAGATCGACTGTCCGGCCCTGAACCTTTCCGACCTGTTGCGCGACTGGCAGCCGCAGGTTCTGGTCGTCGATATCGAGGGCGCCGAGCGGGACCTGTTCGCGGTCCCCGAT
The DNA here is from genome assembly GCA_031371185.1 of Paracoccaceae bacterium. Classification (GTDB taxonomy): domain Bacteria; phylum Pseudomonadota; class Alphaproteobacteria; order Rhodobacterales; family Rhodobacteraceae; genus CAIYZT01. The sequence goes on from JANMJC010000104.1 coordinate 2,484, forward strand.
CTTTCCGCGGTGCAGGCGCTGATCCTGGAACTTCACCCTGGCGAAATCGGGGTGGACGGCTGCCTGCGGGTGCTGGAGGTTCTGCGCAGCCACGGGCTTTTGCCCGACGCGGGCCTTGTCGGCGGGGCCGTTCTGGGGTTTGTCCGCAACCCCCGCCGACCGGTCCCGCAGACGGCCCGGTTTGCCCGCCTGTTCCAGTCCCTCGCAGACCCGGGCGCGGGCCCCGACCGCGCGTCCGTCGCATCGGAGTTTCCCGACAGCCCGCTGATGACCCTGCGCGCCCTGACCCTTCCGCCGCCCCATGGTCCCGGTCGGGCCGGCATCCTTGAAACCCTTGCCCGCAACCCGATGACCGCGCGCACCGCGACCCGGCTTCTGGCACAGGACGCCCTGGCGCAAGGGAATAACGACGGGGCCCTTGCCCTGATCGGGGCCTCGCCGCTTGGGATGGAGGCGCAGATCGCGGCCATCGCCCATCTGCGCCAGAAACGCCTGCCCGAGGCTTTGACGGCGGTGCAACGCGCGGTCACCGCCCTGCCGCACGCCCCGCAAGCCCGGTTGCTGACCGCCCGCATCCTCCTTGCGCAGGGCGATCGTCCGGCGGCCCGGGCCGCGACGGCTGCGGCGCACGGCCTTGACCCCGCCACACCCGGGCTTGCCGCGTTCGTGCAACATCTGGCCGCCCTGCCGGATTAGCCGCCACCGTTGCACCCGCACCGGCAACGGGCTATCACCCCCCGCGTAACGCACCGCACCGTCAGGGGAGAATTGGGTCATGGCCAGCTATCAGTATGTCTACCACATGGAAGGCGTCTCCAAGACCTATCCGGGCGGCAAGAAATGCTTCGAGAACATCCACCTGAACTTTCTTCCCGGGGTAAAGATCGGCGTGGTCGGCATCAACGGGTCGGGAAAATCGACCCTGCTGAAGATCATGGCGGGCATGGATACCGACTTCAAAGGCGAGGCCTGGGCCGCCAAGGGCGCCAAGGTGGGCTATCTGGCGCAGGAACCGCACCTTGATCCGACGCTGGACGTCAAGGGCAACGTCATGCTGGGCGTGGCCAAGCAGACCGCGATTCTGGAGCGCTACAACGAACTGGCGATGAACTATTCCGACGAGACGGCTGACGAGATGGCCGCCCTGCAGGACCAGATCGACGCCGGCAACCTGTGGGAGCTGGAGGCTTCTGTCGGGGTCGCGATGGATGCGCTGCGCTGCCCGCCCGACGATGCCGATGTCGAAACCCTGTCAGGGGGCGAACGCCGCCGTGTGGCGCTGTGCAAGCTGCTGCTGGAAGCGCCCGACATGCTGCTTCTGGACGAACCCACCAACCACCTGGACGCCGAATCGATCGCCTGGCTGCAAAAGCACCTGATCGCCTACAAGGGCACCATCCTGATCGTCACCCACGACCGCTATTTCCTCGATGACATTACAAGCTGGATTCTGGAATTGGACCGCGGCCGCGGCATTCCCTACGAAGGCAACTATTCGGCCTGGCTGGAGCAGAAGGCCAAGCGGATGAGCCAGGAGGCGCGCGAGGACAAATCCAAGCAGAAGGCGCTGGAAAAGGAACTGGAGTGGATCCGGTCCGGCGCAAAGGCGCGTCAGGCCAAGGGCAAGGCGCGGATCGAGCGTTACAATCAGATGGCGGGCCAGACCGTGCTGGAACGCGCCTCCTCGGCCCAGATCATCATTCCGAACGGCGAACGGCTGGGCTCAAAAGTGATCGAGGTGACGGGCCTGAAAAAGCACATGGGCGACAAGCTGCTGATCGAGGATCTGACCTTCACCATCCCGCCCGGCGCCATCGTGGGTGTCATCGGCCCGAACGGCGCCGGCAAATCGACCCTGTTCCGCATGATCACCGGGGGCGAGCAGCCGGATGAGGGCACGATCACCCTGGGCACCACGGTGCAACTGTCTTACGTCGACCAGTCGCGCGACGCGCTGGACCCCAACAAGAACGTCTGGGAGGAAATCTCGGGCGGGTCGGAAGTGATCCAACTGGGCGACATGCAGATGAACAGCCGGGTCTACACCGGAGCCTTCAACTTCAAGGGCACCGACCAGCAGAAAAAGGTCGGGCTGCTGTCAGGCGGAGAGCGCAACCGCGTCCATATGGCGAAGCTGCTGCGGTCGGGCGGCAACGTGCTGCTGTTGGACGAACCGACCAACGATCTGGATGTCGAAACCCTGCAAGCCCTTGAAAACGCCATCGAGGAATTCGCGGGCTGCGCGATCATCATCAGCCACGACCGGTTCTTTCTGGACCGCCTGTGCACCCATATGCTGGCCTTCGAAGGCGATGCGCATGTCGAGTGGTTCGAGGGGAATTTCGAGGCTTACGAGCAGGACAAGGTGCGGCGGTTGGGCCCGGACGCGCTGGAGCCGAAGCGGGCGAAGTATAAGCGGTTTAGTAGGTGATATCTATCGAGGATGCAGTTGGGCAATGATGGTCGCCGACTGCATCCATCTTAAACACTATTGAGAGGCAAACTCATACATCCGATCGCCTTCCGCGTCGTCGTATGCTCTCATAACGAGGTTCTGCGTCCGTCCATTGGACAGTTGGGCGGTTCCGATACAGCGCACAGCGTTCTTAGTCCTCGAATGTTCATAGGTGTTTGTAATCTTTATTATGTCAATTTCGCCCCCAAAGACATTTTGAAGAGTCTGTTTTTCAGCAAGCGCTTCAACGTCCGCGCAAGAGACTTCTGCTATGGGTTTGCTTGATGCCCTAAATTCTTCAAGCAATCCACTTTGCAAAATGAAATAGACAATAACGACAATCAAAATTAGCTTGACCATTGCAGCTGACCCGTTTTTCCCTTTTCAGA
>JANMJC010000167.1:0-3436 GCA_031371185.1 Paracoccaceae bacterium
TGGAGGTGTTGAAAGCTTTGCCTTACCCCCCCAGCCGGTCGGGCTGGCGCACCACCAGGTCGGGGCGGTAGATCTGGGTCAGGGCCACAGGGTCTTCGCCCGCCAGGCGGCGCAACAGGAAATGTCCCAACCGCTGACCCAGTTTCGCGATCGGCAGGTACAGCGTGGTAAGGGGTGGGGCGAAATAGGCGCTGACATTGATGTCGTCATAAGCGATCACATCGGCATCGACCCCGACCGTCAGGCCCAGGTCGCGCAGGCCGGATAGAACGCCCAGGGTCACCGCCTCGTTCACGCAGACAAAGCCGGTGGGCGGGTTGGGCCCGGCGCGCAGGCGTATCGCCGCCGCCTTGCCGAATTTCGAGGTCAGATCGCCCGCTGCGATCAGATCGTCGCAGGGCGGCAGCCCGCCGTCCGACAGCGCGCGGGAATGGCCGTCAATCCGGTCAAGCGCATAGGACAGAACCGGGTCGGGATTGATCAGGGCGATGCGGCGGTGCCCGCCCGCAATCAGCCGCCCGGTGGCGGCATAGGCGGCCCATTCGCTGTCGACATCGACATGGGCATAGCGCTGCGTCGTGCGGCAGCGACCCATCGTGGCAAAGGGAAATCCGGTTTTGGCCAGATAATCGATCCGCGCATCCGTGGCATGGATGCCCGAAAAGATCATGCCGTCGGCAAGCCCCTGCGTCACGATCTTGCGCGCCACCTCCAGCCCGTCGGCGGCATCGCGCACAACATGCACTGCCAGCCGATAGGGCGAACCTTCCAGCGCCTGACTGATCCCGCTCAGGATCTGGGTGTATTCCACCCCGTCCCATTCAAAGGCGGTTTCCGAGGGCACCGGCATCAGCACCGCGATCTGATAGGTCAGCCCGGTGCGCAAGGACATGCCGCGCAGACTGGCGGTATAGCCGATCTGGTCGGCGGCTTTGCGGATGGCCTCCTTGGTTTCCCTTGTGACCACCGGGGAATCGTGCAGGGCCTTGGAAATCGTCGCGATGGAAAACCCGGTCAGGGCCGACAGGGTCTTGATCGTCGGACGCCGCGCGGTGGGTTTCTGGCCGGTCTGGGTCATGCCGAAACGTCGCCTTGTGTCATCGGGTTGGGCCAAAAGGGCGCTGCTGACTGCAAGATAGCGCCGGGAAAAACGATTTCAATGCAGGATTTCCCGGTTGTTGCCCTACCCGACAGCCCCTGTTTTCCGAAACGGTCAAGGCGCGGGTTCGGTCCAGATCGCAACCTCGGCGGGGGGCAGGCTGCGGGCTCCGATCAGAAAAGTTGCAGCGGGCGCTGCGGGAACCTGCGCCGGGACAGGGCCATAGTTGAAGGCAAAGTGCAGCCCGTCGCGCCGCGCCAGCCGCAGGTCGCCCAGAGCGGGCAAGGTCGGCACGCCGGCCCAGTGCAGCGTGTCGGCCATGATCGCGGCCAGCAGGTCGGGGCCGGGCAGGGTGGCCAGATAGCGCGCCTTGTCATTGCCGATCAGGGCCGGGGCACCGGTCTGATAGTCGCCGTCAAAGCGGGCCAGGATGGCGGCGCTGGTAGTCACGGTTTCGCGCCACCTTCCGGCCAGATAGGCGGCATTGCCGAAGACAACCGTTTGCGCGGCATAGTCGGGCAGGCTTTCGACCCGGGTCACTTTCATGTCCAGAAAGGCGGTCAGCGGGCCGGGGGGCAGGGCGTCGGGAATGTGCATATCGGCGGTCTTGCTGCCCGACCGGGGCCCGAACAGCGCGCGGGCCGGGGCGCTTTGCAGACGGGCGACGAACTCGGCTGTCGGGATCAGCAGATCGGGGGCCAGTACCAGCGCATAGCCGTCCAGATCGCTGTGTTGCCCGATGATGTCCAGATCAACCCCCAACCGCGAGGCGGCCGCATACCAATCCAGCGCGATGTGGTGCGGGCGATAGTTGGCCCCCTGCGGCAGGGCGGCGGCGGCCCACCGCGAGGGGTAATCCAGCACCAGCGCCACCCGGGCCCGGGCGCGCGGGCCGGTGGCGGGCAACAGCGCCTTTTCCCGTGCCACTTGCGCCACCTCGACTTGGCCCTGGTCGGGGGTGCTGTCGGGCAACAAGAGACCGGCGTGGAATTGTTCCTGGGCAAAGGGCGCCTGACGCCAGCGGAAATAGGACACCATGTCGACGCCATGGGCAAAGGCCAGCCAGGTCCACAGCCGCACCATGCCCGGGGCCGGGGCCGGATTGTGGGCGGCCCAGTTCACCGGGCCGGGTTGCTGTTCCATCACCCAGACCCGGCCGCGCCCCACGGCACGGTAAAGATCGTGGTTGAAGGCGGTCTGATCGGGGTCGCCCACACGCAGATAGCGGGCCTTGTCGGCCTCGGGCAGGCGGCCATTGGTCAGCCCGCCCAGGGGATAGACATCCCACGAGGCCACGTCGATGTCGTCACCAAGGGCGTAGTGATCGAAATCGGTGTTCTGGTTCATGAAGTTGTGGGTGATCGGGCGGCCCGGGGAATGCGCGCGCAACAGGTCGACCTGCGCCCGGTTGAAGACGCGCACCTGATCCGACGAGAAGCGCGCGAAGTCCAGCAGATGGCTGGGCGTGGCTTCATCGACCAGATTGTTCGGCAGGTCGATCTGCGCGAAATCGGAATAGGTCATCGACCAGAACGAGGTGCCCCAGGCCCTGTTGAGGTTGGAAATCGTGCCGTAGCGCCGCGTCAGCCAGTCGCGGAAGGCGGCAAGCGCGGCGGGGGAATAGCTGTGCACCGTGTCATGGTCGCCGTATTCATTGTCGGTCTGCCAGGCATGGACATGGGGGTTCTGGCCGTAACGCCGGGCGATGGCCGCAGTGATCCGGGCGGATTCGACCCGATAGCGCGGGCTGGAAAAGCAGTAATGCCGCCGCGCGCCGAACTTGCGCACCACGCCGGAGGCGTCCACCGGCAGGATCTCGGGGTACAGATCGACCAGCCATTTTGGCGGGGCTGCGGTGGGGGTGCACAGGATCACCTTCAGCCCCGCGCCACCCAGAAGGCTTACCGCCTCGTCCAGCCAGTCCCAATCGAACTGCCCGGGGCTCGGTTCGATCATGGCCCAGGAAAACTCGGCGATGCGCACCCAGGTCAGGCCAAGCGCAACCATGCGGGCGGCATCTTCGGGCCATTTTTCGCGCGGCCATTGTTCGGGGTAATAGCACACCCCCAGATCCGGTCCGCGCAGGCTGGGCAGGAAATTTGCAGACATGGGCGGAGGGCCTTTCGAGGCGGTCAGATCGGGGAATGGGCGGCCAGATCGGCAAAGGCCGCGTCCAGGGCCGCGCACAGAAGATCGGCCTCGGGCAGGCCAAAGACCATCGGCGGCTTGAATTTCAACACATTGTCCAAGGGCCCGTCGGTCGAGGCGAGAACGGCATTCTGCCGCAGGTGGTTGACGATCCAAGCCGCCTGCGCCGTGGCGGGGGCCAGCGTTTCG
>JANMJC010000169.1:0-5530 GCA_031371185.1 Paracoccaceae bacterium
GTCGCAGGCGATCCCGTCGCCGTCCCGGTCACGCTTGTAAATGTCGGTTCCTATGACTTTGACTGGCCCCCTGACATAAGCCGGACCGTTGCCGTTTCCTTCCGCGCATTCCACGTCAGAAGCTATGGGCACGCAGGCACCCGTATAGTTGGGGTCGCAATCTTCCGCGAAAGCCGCCGTTGAGGGGCCCAAGAACGTTATCTGTACAAGGGTTCGGAAGACTGCCTGAGCCATTGCAGGATCCGTCCAGAGTTAAGGAATCGTTAAACAAGGTTAGCAAAATGAGACAATCGACGGAACCCTTAGAAAGGCGATAGGGGGGCGAAGAATTTTCCTGGACGTGTTAGCGGGGCGTTGCACGAGCGCTTCCCCTCGGGCAGAAAGACTTATGGACCTGTTCGAAGACCCCGCCCCCAAGGGCAACAATCCCGAATTCACCGTCTCGGAACTGGCCGGCGCGGTGAAGAAGGTGATCGAAGGCGAGTTCGGCCTTGTCCGGGTGCGCGGCGAAGTGGGGCGGTTGTCGCGGCCGGCTTCAGGTCATCTGTATTTCGCGCTGAAGGACGACAAGGCCAGTCTGGATGCGGTGTCGTGGAAAGGGCAGGTCGCCCGCATGCAGGTGCGCCCCGAAGAGGGGATGGAGGTGATCGCCACCGGGCGCATGACCACCTTTCCCGGCCAGTCGAAATATCAGCTGATCGTCGAGGATGTGGTGCCGGCGGGGGCGGGCGCGCTGATGGCGATGCTGGAAAAGCGCCGGGCGGCACTGGGCGCGGAAGGGTTGTTCGACCCCGCGCGCAAAAAGCCGATCCCCTATCTGCCGGGGGTGATCGGGGTCGTGACCTCGCCCTCGGGGGCGGTGATCCGCGATATCCTGCACCGTCTGGCCGACCGTTTTCCGCGCCATGTGCTGATCTGGCCGGTGGCGGTGCAGGGGCAGTCCTGTGCGGCCGAGGTGGCGGCGGCGATCCGGGGGTTCAACGCGATCCAGCCCAGCGGGCCGGTGCCGCGCCCGGATGTGATCATCGTGGCGCGCGGCGGCGGCAGTCTGGAAGACCTGTGGGGCTTCAACGAAGAGATCGTGGTGCGGGCGGCGGCGGCCAGCCGCATTCCGCTGATCTCGGCGGTGGGGCATGAAACCGACACGACGCTGATCGACCATGCCGCCGATCTGCGCGCGCCCACGCCGACGGCGGCGGCGGAACTGGCGGTGCCGGTGCGCCTGGACCTTGTGGCCACGACCGAAGCGCAGGGCGCGCGGCTGATCCGGTCGGTGGCACTGGCCATGGCGCGGCGGGGGGAACGGCTGCGCGATCTGGGCCGCGCCCTGCCGCGCCCCGAGGGCTTGGTGCAGGGGCCGGCGCAGCGGCTCGACCTGTGGTCGGGCAAGCTGGGGGCGGCCCTGGGGCTGGGAGTGGCGCGCAAGCGGGCGGTGTTCGAGGCGCGGGCGGGGATCCTGCGACCCCAGACGCTGCTGCGGCTGGTCGAGCGGCGCGGGCAGGTTCTGGACCGGGGCGTGCAGGCCATGGCGGACCGGATGGCGCGACGTCTGGATTTCGCCCGTGCGGCTTTCGACAAATGGTCCAGCCGTCTTGCCCCCGCCCTGTCGCGGCTGGTCGGTGACGCGGCCCGGCGCGGGGCCGAGGGGCGGGTTCGGCTGGAGGGTCTTGCCCGGCGGATGGATGCGGCCCCCGCACAGCGCTTTGCCGATCTGGCCCGCAGGCTCGAGGCGCTGGACCGCACCCGCTCCACCCTTGGCTACGCGGCGACCCTGAAGCGCGGCTATGCCGTGGTGCGCGGTGATGGGGCGGTGGTGACCGGGCGCGCGGCGGCCGAGGCGGCGGGCGCGCTGGAGATCGAGTTTCACGATGGGCGCGTTTCGGTCGGGCGCGGTGCGTCCCATGGGGCGGCGGGACCCGGCAAAAGGACCAGGGGCCCGGCAGGCCCGGATCAGGGCAGACTGTTTTAGGCCCGCACCCCGCACCCCGCACCGCGGGGCCGTCAAGCCCCCAGATCGGGGCCGGGGCAGGGCAACCCTTTATCGCTTTGCGCGGTCTCGTTCAGGCGCAAGGGCGCGTCGGCGCCTTGCAGATCGGCGGTAAGCCCCTGCGGTCCGGCGCGGAAAATCCAGCAGGCCGGATTGTCGTCGCCCCCGTAGGCAAAGCAGATCCGGTCGCCCTCGGCGTACCAGGATCCCAGCTTGCAGTCTTCGGGGGCGCTTGCCCATTGCACCCGGCGGTTGGCAAGATATTCCTCGGTCCCCCAGACCTTGGCGCCCAGGGACCAGGTCAGGGTCTTGCCGGTGACATAGGCGTCGAATTCGGGGGCGGTCACGGCGGGCCCAAGACGGCCGGGGTCCTGCGCCCAAAGGGGCAAGGCCAGAAACGCCAGCAGGACCACGGACTTCACGGCGATCTCCAAGGTGCAAGGCGGGCGGCGATCAGGCGTTTGTACAAGGGCGGGATCAGCGCCAGGGTGCAGGCCACGGGCAGCGGCCAGGGCAGGGTGGGCGCCTGAGTGGGGGGCGGCAGGCGCAGGGCGGGAAACGGCCGGGCGGGATGGGCGTGGTGGTCGGAATGGCGCGGCGCGTTCAGCATCAGCGCACTTGAAAACCAGAACGGCGCATTCCACGAATGACGCGCGCCCACCGGCTCCAGCTTGCCATTGGCCAGACGGGCGCGGGTCAGGCCGTAGTGCTGGACATAGTCCGACAGCATCAGTTGAACCTGAGCGTGACAGGCAAGCCCTGCCCAGACCGCAAGACCGGCCGGGCCCGCGATCAGATAGCCCGTCGCCAGACCGGCGCAGGCCAGCGCGACATATCCGGCATAGGGATGCAGGTCCGTCGCCCCGCGATGGCGCAGGGCATTTTCCGCGCGCAGCCCCTTGGCAAAGCTGCCGGTCCAGGCGCGCAGGAAAAAGCGGTAGAACCCCTCGCCCGGACGGGCCGAGTTCGGGTCCTCGGCACTTGCGGCATGGCGGTGGTGCACCAGACGGTGCGCTGAAGCGTGGTGGCCGAACAGCAAGGATCCGTAAATCACGACCCCCAGGCGGTACAGGCCGCGGTTGGTGCGGTGGATCAACTCATGCGCCACCGGGTTGGAGACCTGCCCGAACCACAGCCCCGCGCCGGCAAACAACGCCAGCCGCGACAGGCCCGACAGCCCTGAAGGGCCCGCGATGGCCCAGGTCATCACCGGCAGGGCGATCAGATGGCCCAGGGCCAGAGTGACCAGCAGGGCATCGGCGGCGGGAAACTCGGCCCCCTCGGGCGCGTCGCCCATGAACAGGGGTTTGATCCGGTCCAACGAGGCAGCCAAAGCCGTCATATAGACCAAGCCGGCCGCAGACCACAGGCCGCCATAAGTCAGCCCCAGTGCGAACAGCGGCAGGGGCATGAGGGCGACTGCGGCAAAGACGGCAATAGGCATTGGCTTTGGGGTGGTCATCGTGCGTGGATAGCACGGGATTGGGGCCAAAACAGCCCCGTGTGGCGGCGCAATTTGGCGCAGCGCGGGGAAAAAGTCGCCTATGCTGCGCGCAGGGTCGGGGCAAGGGGCAGGATGATGATCTGGGCTGGGGTGATCTGCGGTGTGGTTGCGGCATTGTATTGGGCGATGATCTGGATGCGCCGCGAGACCGGCTGGGCGGGGTCGGCGGTCAAGACCCTGTCGGTCGCGGGATTGGCGCTGACCGGGGCGCTGACCGGGGCGCTGTCGGGGGCTCCGGGGCTGATCGTGGCCGGACTGGCCCTGGGCGCGGCCGGCGATTTCGCCCTGTCACGCCCCGGACAGCCGGCCTTTCTGGCCGGAATGGCGGCCTTTGCCGCCGGGCATCTGGCCTATTCCGCCGCCTTTTGGGGATGGGCGGGGTCGGGCGTCAGTTTTGGTCAGTTGCTGGCGCTGGCCTTTCTGGCCGCGCTGATCCAGTCAACCGAGACCTGGCTTGCGCCCCGGACCGGGTCGCTGAAACCTGCGGTGCGCGGCTATGTGGGCATCATCGGGATCATGGCGGCACTGACGCTGTTTCTGGCGCCACGGGCGGGGACCCCATGGGTGCAGGCCGGGGCGGCGCTGTTCGTGGCCTCGGACCTGACGCTGGCGCTGCGGATGTTTGTCGTCACGGATGCGCGGGTCAAGGCGGGCCTGAACCTTGCGGTCTGGCCGGCCTACTGGGTCGGGCAGGCGCTGATCCTGTGGGGGGCGATGCAGATGGGCTGACCCTTTTCTTGGCGACCATTAGGGATTAGGTGAGGGCAAAGCATCCAAAGGCCAGCCCAACATGTCGTTTTTCAAGAAACTGCGCGAACGGATGTTCCGATCGTCCGACAAACTGGGCGAAGGGCTGGACCATCTGGTGACGGCCAAGGATGTGCCCCAGGCGGATGCCGCTTTGCCGGTGCCGGTGCCGGGCCCGGTTTCGGAACCCGATGCGGGACCCGGCCTGATCGGTCGCCTGTTTTCCCGCAGCGACGCGCCGCGCCGGGTTCTGGACGACGCCATGCTGGAATCGCTTGAAGAGGTGCTGATCCAGTCCGACATGGGGGTCGATACCGCCGTCCGCGTCACCGCCCGGATCGCCGAAGGGCGCATGGGCAAGCGGATTTCGGCCAGCGACCTGCGCGAGGCGCTGGCGCAAGAGGTGGCGCGCATCATGGAACCGGTGGCGCGGCCCTTGCCCTTGTACCCGACCAGACCGCAGGTCGTGCTGGTGGTGGGGGTCAACGGCTCGGGCAAGACCACGACCATCGGCAAGCTGGCCAGCCAGTTCCGCGCGGCAGGCAAGACCGTGATCATCGCGGCGGGTGACACCTTTCGCGCGGCGGCGGTCGAACAGTTGCAGGTCTGGGGCGCGCGCGCCGGGGTGCCGGTGATGACCGCCCCCGAAGGTTCCGACCCCGCCAGCCTGGCCTTTGACGCCCTGACCCGCGCGCAGGCCGAAGGCGCGGATCTGTTGATGATCGACACGGCGGGCCGCCTGCAGAACCGTCAGGACCTGATGGAGGAACTGGCCAAGATCGTGCGGGTGATCCGCAAGAAAGACCCCTCGGCGCCGCACAACACCCTGTTGGTGCTGGATGCGACCACCGGCCAGAACGCGTTGCAGCAGGTCGAGATCTTCGCCAAGATCGCGGATGTCTCGGGGCTGGTGATGACCAAGCTGGACGGCACCGCCAAGGGCGGCGTGCTGGTCAGCCTGGCCGACCGCTTCGGCCTGCCGATCCACGCAATCGGCGTGGGCGAGCAGATCGACGATCTGGCCCCCTTTGACCCGCAGGACTTTGCCCGCGCCCTGGTCGGCCTTGATGACTGAGCCATGTCACCTGTTCGGAAACATCCCGCGCGGCGCCGCAGGCGGGGGGCAGCGCCCCCTGATCCGGCAGACCCGACGACCCGCCTTCGGCCCTGCCCCGCTGCCCCGTCCGGCAAGGGTCGCGGGCAACTTCATGCACAAGGACCTGTTCCGATGAGCGAACCCAAGAAACTGGCCCCCTGGATCATCCCGGTACTGGAGATCGGGCCGATCTTTC
>JANMJC010000188.1:0-2864 GCA_031371185.1 Paracoccaceae bacterium
GCTGATTGCCTGACCGTGGCACCCCAGCATCAGCGAGGCCGGAAAGGGCCAGGGCTGCGAGGACAGATACCGCACTTCGCCCACCACCACGCCGGTTTCCTCGGACACTTCCCGGCGCACCGCCGCCTCGACGGTCTCGCCCGGCTCCATGAACCCGGCAAGGGTCGAATACATGCCCTCGGGCCACCCCGGAGACCGCCCGACCAGCAAACGCTCGCCCTTGGTGACCAGCATGATGACAACCGGGTCGGTGCGGGGGAAATGGGCGGCAAGGCACTGCGGGCACCGCCGTTGCCAACCGCCATGCGAGGGGGACGAGGCGGCACCGCAGGCGGCGCAAAACCGGTGGCTCTGATGCCAGTGGATCAACGCCCGCCCCGTCGCCGCCAGTTCCGCTTCGGTGGGGTCCAGACGCGACAGCACCTGTCGCAGATCGGCCCATTCGACCCCCTCGGCAAGCGCCGGCGCCGGATCGTCGCGCCCCAGATCGCAGGCGAAAACCTCTGCCTGACCTTGGGCCTTTCCCAGATAGATCATGGGATTGCCTGCCGCGACCCTGCCCGCTGACGGGTCGGTGGCCAGATGCAGCCCGCCGCCTTGCACCAATGCAACCTGCCCGTTCCAGAACAGGACCACCCGCGCCCCTGCCATCAGCGACTCGCGGACCGCCGCAACGTCCAGACCGTCGCGCCGGTGCGCCGCCCGGTCCAGCCGCCCCCCGGCAAAGGCCGGCACCACATTCGTCAAGACCCATCGCCTCCGCACCGCGCCGCTTGCGGCAGTTTTGCAACCTTTGCGCGAAAAAGATGCCCCGGCTGCATCGCTCAACCTAGGACATCGCTGCGGGAAGTGAAACAACACAATCTGCGGCCGCGCCGTTTTGACCGCGACCAGGGAGGAAACGGACATGGTCAGGTCCGGGGCAGGAACGCTTCTGAAAGACCGCGAGGCATGAAAGGACCGGGGCGACTTCGGGTCAATCCCGGGGCAGGCCATGCCGTCCTGCGCATTCTTGCCACGTCGGACCTGCACATGCATCTTCTGGCCTGGGATTACTTCACCGACCGCCCGGCCCGCACCCGGGGCCTGTCGCTGCTGGCGGGGCTGATCGCGCGGGCGCGCGTCGAGGAGCCGCAATCGATTCTGGTCGACAATGGCGACTTTCTGCAGGGCAGTCCCCTGGGCGACCTTCTGGCCGAAACTCTGTATTGTCCGCCTGACGGGCTGAACCCGATGATCGCCGCGATGAACCATCTGGCCTATGACGCCGCCGCCTTGGGCAATCACGAATTCAGCCATGGCCTCGACTATCTGGAAGCGGCCCTGCCCCAGGCGAAGTTTCCCATCCTTTCCGCCAATATCCTGCGCCGCCTTGGCGACAGCCCGGGGCTTGATCTGCCCTTCGTGGCCCCGACAGCCCTGATCACCCGACACATCGCCCTGCCCGGTCAGACGCCGCGCAGGATCTCCGTGGGGCTGGTCGGCCTGACCCCCGGCCAGGTGGTGAACTGGGAACGCGAAATCCTGAAGGGCCGCGTCGTCGCCCGCGACATGGTCGAGGCCGCCGCCTTTCATCTGGCCAGACTGCGCGAGGCCGGGGCCGATCTGGTCATCGCGCTGGCCCATTCCGGCCTTGGCGATCCCAAATTCCCGAAAAATCAGGAGAACAGCGTCCTGCACCTTGCGCAGGCGCTGGATTTTGATGCCATCGTGGCCGGGCACACGCACAACCGCATGCCCGGACCCGATTTTGCCGCCAGCGCGCAGATCGACCCGGTCCAGGGTCGGGTCTGCGGGCGGCCTACTGTGATGCCGGGGTTTTTCGGCTCGCATCTGGGCGTGATCGACCTGCATCTGATCCCCGATGCCCCGGGTCGCTGGACGCTGGTCGACAGCAAGGTGGAACTGCGCCCGGTCTTTCGCCACAGCGCCAGCGGTCGAACTCTGGCCGTGGTCAAGGAAGATCCCGCGATCCTGGCCATCGCCCGCGACGCCCATGACCAGACCCGGCGCTGGTCGCGGCGCAAGATCGGAGAGACACCGCAGGACCTGACCAGTCATTTCGCCCTGATCGGGCCAACGGCCGCGGTTCGCCTTGTGGCGCGCGCGCAGGCCGAACATGTCGCCCAGATGATGCGCGGCACCGTCTGGACCGGATTGCCGATCCTGTCCGCTGCCGCGCCGTTCCGGACCGGGGGCCGCAGCGGGCCCGAGAATTACACCCAGGTCGCCGCCGGGCCGATTTCGTTGCGCAACATCGCCGACCTGTATCTGTTTCCCAACACGGTGATCGCGCTGGCCCTTCTGGGTCACGAGGTGGCCGACTGGCTGGAACGCGCCGCCGCCATGTTCCACCACATCCCGCAAGGATCGCAGGACGCAGAGTTGATCAACGAGGACATGCCCGGTTTTGAATTCGACCATATCGAAGGTCTAGCCTACGAGATCGACCTGACCCTTGCGCCTAAGTACGACATCACCGGGCGTCGGCTGCCGCATCAGACCGGGCGCGTGCGCAAGATCACCCTGAACGGCGCGCCCCTGAACCCCGAGGCGCGGCACATTCTGGTGACCAACAGCTATCGTCTGGGCGGCGGCGGGCGCTATGACATGGCGCGGTCCGAACGGGTCGTCCTGCGCGGCGGCCAGGCGATCCGGGCGATTCTGGCGTCATTTGTCGCACAGACCGGCCGCGTTCAGATCGATCCCGAACCCAACTGGCGACTGACCTTGGGGACCGGGGGCACGGTCACCTTTCGCACCTCTCCTCTTGCCAAGGCAACCGGAGCACATTGCAAGGCCGGAGCCCTGACGCCGCAGGACATCACCGAGGACGGTTTCCGGCGCTTACGCCTGACTCTTTG
>JANMJC010000220.1:0-7061 GCA_031371185.1 Paracoccaceae bacterium
TGAGCTGCAGGATGTCGTTCACCACGGCCTTGGGCATGTCCAGATTGTCGGCGAAATTCGACACGCCCTCCAGCAGGGGTGCGGGGGCCACCGCGTTCACCCCCTTGGCAACCGGGCGCAAGAAGGTCCGGTCCAGTAGGACGTTGAACTCGTGAAAATCGCGGTTTTGCGCCTCGGCCGGGTCAGCGATTCCCGCCGGGGCCGTCGTCTCGCCACAAGAGGCAAGCGCCAGGCTCAGGGCAAGAGCCCCGCCGATGCGCCCCGCAGGAAAAGATTTGGTCCACATTTGCTGTACTCAACGCCGAATTATTGCCGCGGTGCTTTTACATTTTCTGGACAAGGCATATGCTGGCGCGGAACGCAAGACAACGGGCAAGCCGTTGCATGGGGCAGCAGAGTGAGAAAACCCGCCGAAGGGCGGTTTGGGCGGGTCGAATATGAGCCAGTACGAATTCAAACGGGGCCGCGATGAAATTCGGGCGGCCCTTGGACAACAACGAAAACTGCTTTGGGCGGTCTTCGTCTTTTCGGTCTTCGTCAACTTTCTGCTGCTGACCGGCCCCTTGTACATGCTGCAGGTCTATGACCGCGTGCTGGGCAGCCGGTCCGAGGCGACGCTGCTGGCGCTGTCCCTGCTGGTCGCGTTCCTGTTTCTGGCGATGGGGATCCTTGATTTCGTCCGCGCCCGCGTCATGGCGCGGATCGGCGCGCGGGTTCAGGACCAGTTGGACATGCGGGTGTTCTCGGCCGCCCTGCGCCGGATGGGCCTGATGCCGAACGACCCTCTGGCCACCGCCGCGCAGCGCGACCTTGAGGCGATCCAGCGGCTTTGGGCCTCGACCGTGCTGATGTCGGTCTTCGACATTCCCTGGGCGATCATGTTCTTCGCCGCGATCTTCGTGTTCCACCCCTTTCTGGGCTGGGCCTCGGTTGGCGGCGGGGCGGTTCTGATCGTGGTGACGATCCTGAACCAGCGCCTGACCACGGCCCCGGTCAACCGGGCCAATGCCACCACGATGCGGGCCGAATTGCTGTCGGATCAGATCAAGCAAGAGGCCGAGGCGATCCAGGCGCTTGGCATGGTGGGCGCGGCGTTCAACCGCTGGCGCGGCGCGCGGCAGTCGGCCTTGTCGAACACGCTGCAGGCCAACGACCTGTCGGGAAACTTCGCGGCCATCACCAAGACCTTCCGCATGTTCCTGCAATCGGCGATGCTGGGGCTTGGCGCATATCTGGTGCTCAAGGGCGAACTCTCGTCCGGCGCGATGATTGCGGGGTCGATCCTTCTGGGCCGCGCGCTGTCTCCGATCGAGCAATCCATCGGCCAATGGCCCATGGTCACCCGCGCCCAAGAGGCGCATCGGCGGTTGTCGGAACTGCTGACCCGGATGCCGCCCGAACCCGAACGCACCGTCCTGCCGCGCCCCAAGGCCCTGCTCGAGGTGCAGAACCTGACCGTCGTGCCCCCCGGCGAACAGCAACCGGTGCTGAAAGCGGTGAATTTCCGGCTGGAACCCGGGCAAGCCCTGGGCGTGATCGGTCCCTCGGGGGCTGGGAAATCCTCGCTTGCGCGGGCGCTCATCGGGGCCTGGCGACCCCACAGCGGCAAGGTGCGGCTGGACGGCGCGACGCTGGACCAGTACGACCCGGACACCCTGGGCGGCTACATCGGCTATCTGCCGCAGCGCATCACCCTGTTCGAAGGCACCATAGCCGATAACATCTCGCGGCTGTCGGCGGAACGCGACGACGCCAAGATTGTCGAGGCGGCGCAGCTTGCGGCGGCGCATGACATGATCATCCGCCTGCCTGATGGCTATGACACCAGGATCTCGGCCATTGGCGGGCGTCTGTCGGGTGGGCAGGTGCAGCGCATCGGTCTGGCACGGGCGCTGTACGGCGATCCGGTGCTGCTGGTGCTGGACGAGCCGAACTCGAACCTCGACAACGACGGGTCGATGGCGCTGAACCTGGCGATCCGGGCGATGAAGGACCGGGGCCGGTCGATCCTGATCATGGCGCACCGTCCGGCGGCCATTCAGGAATGCGACCTTTTGTTGATGATGGAAGACGGCGCGCGCCGGGCCTTTGGTCCGCGCGATCAGGTCCTGCGCGAAATGGTCAAGAACCACACCGAAATCGTCCGCTCCAGCGGCCCCGGAGGTGTGTCGTGAAGGAAGCCACCCAAGCCCCTGCCGTCAGCGCCCTGCGCGGTGCCCTTTCGGCCCGCGGTCCGGTTCTGCTGGGCACCCTGACCGTTCTGGCCCTGCTGTTGGGCTTTGGCCTGTGGTCGATGACCACCACCATCGCGGGAGCTGTTGTCGCCCCCGGCCAGATCGAGGTGGACCAGAACCGCCAGATCGTGCAGCACCCCGACGGCGGTGTGGTGGCCGCGATCAACGTGACCGAGGCGCAGACCGTGAAAGCGGGCGATTTGCTGGTGACCCTGGACGGTTCCTTGATCAAGTCAGAGCTTGCCATCGTCGAAGGCCAATTGTTCGAGGGTCAGGCGCGCCGGTCCCGGCTGGAAGCCGAACGCGACGACAAGACCGACCTGGCCTTTCCGCCCGATCTCTTGGCCCTTGCCGCCGCCCGCAACGATGTGGCCGAACAGGTCGAAGGCCAGCGCCGCCTGTTTGCCGCCCGCAAAGACACCATGGCCCGCCAGATCGAACAGCTTGGCCGCCGGCTGGAACAGATCGCGGCGCAAGTTGACGGGGTAGATGCGCAGATATCCTCTCAGAAACAACAACTTGGCTTTATCCGACAGGAACTGGCCGACAAGCAGACCCTGCTGGCCAAGGGGCTGACCCAATCGGCCACGGTGCTGGAACTGCAACGGCAGGCTGCGGCTATGGAGGGCTCTGTCGGCGAAATGGTCGCCACCAAAGCCGCGTCCGAGGGCCGCGCCACCGAGGTGCAGTTGGAAATTCTGCGCCTGCAGGCGGTGCGCCGCGAAGAGGCCAACACCCAACTGCGCGAGTTGGGGCCGCAAACCCTGGAAATGGCAGAACGGCGCCGCGCGCTGTTGGAAAAAGTGGCGCGTCTGGAAATTCGCGCGCCGGTCTCGGGCATCGTTCTGGGCCTGCAGGTCACCACGCCCCGCGCCGTTCTGCGCCCCGCCGACCCGGTTTTGTACATCATTCCGCAGGATCGGCCGCTGGTGATCGTGGCACAGGTCTCGCCCTATCACGTCGACGAAATCCACGTCGGCCAGGAGGTGCGGGTGATTTTCGGGGCCTTTTCGGCGCGCACCACCCCGGTGCTGATCGGCAAGCTGGTGTCGATTTCGGCCGATTCGCTGACCGATCAGGCCAGCCGCACCGCATTCTACCGCGCCGAGATCGAGCTTTTGCCGGGCGAGCGTGAAAAGCTGGGCGACCAGATCCTGCTGCCCGGCATGCCGGTTCAGACCATGATCGAAACCCAGTCGCGCACGCCGATGGCCTATCTGCTGAAACCCTTCACCGATTATTTCAACATGGCGTTCCGCGAAAGCTGACCCGCCCGCTCCGGCCCGCCGGACACATTCAGGAGCCCGCCCTTGTCCACCATCGAAACCCGTCTGCGCGATCTGGGCGTTACCCTGCCCGACGCGCCCGCCCCCGCCGCCAATTATGTGCCCTTCGTTGTGGTGGGCAATCTTGTGCATGTCTCGGGCCAGATCAGCCAGAATGCCGCCGGTCTGATCAAGGGCCGTCTGGGCGCCGATCTGGACGTGACGGCCGGGGCCGAGGCGGCAAGGACCTGTGCCATCTCGCTGTTGGCGCAACTGAAAAAAGCCTGCGGCGGCGACCTGAGCCGCGTGGTGCGGGCGGTCAAGCTGGTGGGTTTCGTCAACTCCACCGCCGATTTCACCGATCAGCCCAAGGTGATCAACGGCGCCTCCGATTTCATGGTTGCGGTGCTGGGCGAGGCCGGGCGTCACGCCCGCTCGGCGGTGTCGGCGGTGTCGCTGCCTTTGGGTGTTGCCGTTGAAATCGAAGGCATTTTTGAAATCAGATGATGGCTGTCGCCCTACCCGCTGCCTTTCTGGCCGCCCCGCTTGCCCATCGCGCCTATCACAACCGCGCCTTGGGCCGGCCCGAAAACTCGCTTGGCGCCGTGCGTGCCGCGCTCGAAGCGGGCTACGGGATCGAGGTTGATCTGCAACTGACGGCGGATGGGCAGGTGGTGGTCTTCCATGACGAACGGCTTGAACGACTGACCGAAGGCACCGGCCTGGTGCGCGACAGGACCCTGGCCGAAGTGCAGGCCCTGCGCGTGCGGGACTGCGCCGATCCGGTGCCGACCCTGGCGCAGGTTCTGGCCGAAATTGCCGGCCGGGTGCCCGTGCTGATCGAGATCAAGGACCAGTCCGACACCATGTCGCAAACCGACGGTCGGCTGGAAGCGGCCACCGCGCGGGCGTTGACAGACTATGCCGGGCCGGTGGCGCTGATGTCGTTCAACCCCCATTCCATGTCCCATCTGGCCCGGCTTGCCCCAAAAGTTCCGCGCGGGCTGACGACTTCGGCCTTTGATCCGGCGGATTGGGCCCCGCTGGATGCCGCGCGCTGTGCCGAACTGCGCGCGATCCCGGATTTCGACCGCACCGGCAGCAGCTTCATCAGCCACGAGGCCGCCGATCTGGCGGCCTCCCGCGTCGCCGACCTGAAAGCCCGCGGTGCGGCCATCCTGTGCTGGACGATCCGTTCGGCACAGGCCGAGGCTGAAGCCCGCCGCATCGCCCAGAACATAACCTTCGAAGGGTATCCCGCAGCGCTTCCCGCTTGACCTATTTCCGCCCCGCTCCAATTCATCTGTCCTGATACATCCCACGGGGGTCCGGGGGTGTGAAACCCCCGGCGGTCGATGACAAAACCAGAGATTTCCCTGCTGAACGGCCTTGCCGATATTCCCGCCGCCGAATGGGATGCGCTGGCCTGCCCCGAAGCAGCCACGGGCCGGCCGATTGATCCCTTTACCACGCACCGTTTTCTGCTGGCACTGGACCTCTCGGGATCAACCGGCAAGGGAACCGGCTGGCAACCGAGGCCCCTGATCCTGCGAAAAGGCGGCCAGGCGGTCGCGGCCTTGCCGCTGTATGTCAAGGGCCATTCGCAAGGCGAATACATCTTTGACCACTCCTGGGCCGAGGCTTTCGAGCGGGCCGGCGGGCGCTATTACCCCAAACTTCAGGCCGCCGTGCCCTTTACCCCGGCCACCGGGCGGCGGTTTCTGTGCGCCCCCGAACACCGCACCGCCCTTCTGGATGCCGCGATTGATCTGACGGCGGGCAATGGTCTGTCCAGCCTGCACATCACCTTTTGCACCGGGACCGAGGCCGAGACCCTGACCGGCCACCGCGACACGCTGCACCGGCTGACCCAACAATATCATTGGGAAAACCCCGGCTATTCCAGCTTTGACGATTTTCTGGCCGCCCTTTCCAGTCGCAAGCGCAAGATGATCCGCCGCGAACGCGAACTGGCGCAGGGCCATGGGCTGACCATCAAATCCCTGACCGGCGATCAGATCCTTCCCGAACACTGGGCGGCGATGTGGGCGTTTTATCAAGACACCGGCGGGCGAAAATGGGGCACGCCCTATCTGACCCGGGGCTTCTTTGACCAGATGCACCAGAGCCTGCGCGACGATGTCCTTCTGGTTCTGGCCTTCGACGGCGCGCGCCCCGTGGCGGGCGCCTTGAACTTCATCGGTCGCGACACGCTTTTTGGCCGCTATTGGGGCTGCGCGGCGGATTATCCCTGCCTGCATTTCGAACTGTGCTACTATCGCGCCATCGACTATGCCATCGCCCATGGCCTGCGGGTCGAAGCCGGGGCGCAGGGCGAACACAAGCTGGCGCGCGGGTATCTGCCGGTGCCGGTCCACTCGCTGCATCATATCCCCGACCCCGCTTTTCGCGCCGCCGTTTCGCACTATCTGGAACAGGAATGCCGCGCGGTCACCGAAGAGATCGAGGTTCTGACCGCCTACGGACCGTTTCGCAAGACAACCGAGACCGAACAGGATTGAAGGATCACCGCCATGGTAACGTTGCTGAGTGTCGCCGACCGCACCGCCCAACTTCCCGCACTTGGGGAAACCGGCTGGGGTCCGGTTCCCGACCGCGATGCGATCCGAAAGATCTGGAAGTTCAAAAGCTTTTCCGAGGCTTGGGGTTTCATGTCGCGCGCAGCCCTTGCCGCCGAGAAAATGAACCACCACCCAGAATGGTCAAACGTCTACAACGTTGTCGACGTGACCCTGACCACGCATGATTGCCTCGGCCTGTCTGCCTTGGACATTGATCTTGCGAAAAAGATGGACCTGTTCGCCGGAGCAGCCACGGTCGTCCGCGACCACTCCGAACCAGTGGCGTGCCTGTGTCAGGAACACGCCCAAAAAGCCTAAAGCGGTTTGCGTTTAACTTGAATAACAAATCGCCCCAAGAACTGGGCGATTTATGATGTCACCGGGTCAGATGAAACGCAAACCGCTCTAAATCGCCGCCAGCATCGTCTCGCCGCCCGAGATTTCGCAGGCGTTGGTTTCTTCGCCGATGTTCAGAACCTTGACGACCCCATCCACCGCATACAGCGCATAGCGGTTGGACCGGTTCACCCAGCCAATCGCTGGGATCGAAAACTCCATCCCGATGCCAAGGGTGAAATTCGACATCGTATCCGCCACAAAGGTAATCCCCTTGTCGGTGCCGCCCGTCACTTTGCCCCACGCCTGCATCACATCGGCGTCGTTGACCGACAGGCACATGATCTCGTCGACACCCTTAGCGCGCAGCTTGTCCGCCACTCGCATGAAACTGGGCACATGGCTGGTAGAGCAGGTCGAGGTATAGGCGCCCGGCAGGCCAAAGATCACCACATTGCGGCCAGCCAGCCGTTCGGCCATGGAAACATGCTCCAGCTTGCCGTCTTGCTTTACCAGAACCTTTGCATCCGGCAATTTGCTGCCCACAGAAATTGTCATGATCAAGTCCTCTTGCGTTGTGTTTCACTCAGACCCGGATATAGGCTTTCAGCGAGTTTTGACCAGAGGGTACAGCATGACACATG
>JANMJC010000245.1:0-2236 GCA_031371185.1 Paracoccaceae bacterium
CGGAGGCGCCGGCATCGACCCCCCAGGTCGGCTGGTTGATGACGATCACATCGGGATTCTGGCTAAGCTCGCGGCCAATCACGAATTTCTGCAAGTTGCCCCCCGACAGCGCGCGGGCCGCCACATGGCTGCCCGGCGTGCGCACGTCATAGGCCTTGATGACGGCTTCGGCAAAATCGCGCGTGGCCGGCCAGTCGATGAAGCCGCGCCTGACCAGATTGCGCCGCACCGCGCCGGTCAGGAAGGCGTTTTCGACCAGGCTCATGTCGGGGGCCGCGGCATGGCCCAGACGGTCTTCGGGGGCCATGGCAAAGCCGATGCGGCGCCGTTCCGCCGGGCCCATGGACCCCACCGAAACCCCCGCTGCCTTGACCATGTACTGATCTGTCCTGATCTCGCCCGACAGGGCCAGCAGCAATTCGTCCTGCCCGTTGCCCGCCACCCCCGCGATGCCCAGAACCTCGCCGCGCTGCACCGAAAAGGTGATCTCTTTCAACGACGTGCCAAAGGGAATGGGCGAGGGGGCCGACAGCTTTGTCACCTCGACCGCCGGGCTTTTGTCACCCCAGTCCTTGGGCGCGGCCCGTTCCGGCGGGGTCAGGGTGGCGCCCACCATCGCCTCGGCCAGTTCCCGCGCGGTCGAGGACTTGGGGTCTGCCGTGCCGACGACCTTGCCGCGCCGCAGAATGGTCGCGGCATCGCACAGGCTGCGGATCTCTTCCAGCTTGTGGCTGATGTACAAGATCGCCGTGCCCTCGGCCGACAACTGGCGCAGGGTCTTGAACAGGATCTCCACCTCTTGCGGCGTCAGAACCGAGGTCGGCTCGTCCATGATCAACAGCTTGGGGTCTTGCAACAAGCAGCGGATGATCTCAACCCGTTGACGCTCGCCCGCCGACAGATCGCCCACCATGCGCGCGGGGTCCAAGGGAAGTCCGTAGTCCTGCGACACCTGTCTGATCCGCGCCGCAAGCGCCTTCATCTGGGGCGGGTTTTCCATGCCAAGGGCAACGTTTTCGGCCACGTTCAACGCCTCGAACAGCGAGAAATGCTGAAACACCATGGCCACACCGTTGGCACGGGCCATGCGGGGTGCGGTGGGGGCATAGTCGGCCCCGTTCCACGTCATGCGCCCGGTGTCGGGTTTGACCAGCCCGTAGATCATCTTGACCAGCGTCGATTTGCCCGCGCCGTTTTCGCCCAGAAGCGCGTGAACCTCGCCGGCGCGGATGGTGAAACTGACGTCGGAATTGGCGATGACGCCGGGATAGGCCTTGGTGATGCCCTCGACCGACAAAAGGATGGGACGTTCAGCGCTCATCCAAGGTGCTCCTGTGCAAGGGTTCGGGTTCCGGGGGTCAGCAGATGGGCGGCCACGCCGATGGCAATGGCCTGCGGATGCTTGCCCAAGGCCGGTTCGCCGATCGGGCACCGGATGCGGGCAATCTCGGCACTGGCGTGGCCGAGGCCGCCCAGCCGAGAGCGGAACCGCGCCCATTTGGTGGCCGATCCGATCAGACCGCAAGAGGCAAAGCCATGCGACAGAAGCCGGTGGCACAATTCCAGGTCCAGCGCATGGCTGAAGGTCGCGATCAGATGCTCGGCGTCTTTTGGGGCAAGGGTCACGGCAAGGGCAGGGTCGGCAACCGGCAGGGCGGTGACATCGGGCGGCAGGTCTGCGGGGAAACGGTCGGGGGCGATATCGATCAGGGTCAGGCCAAGATCGGGCAAGGGGGCCAGAACCTGAACCAGTGCGCGCCCGACATGGCCCGCCCCCCAGATCCACAGGTGCCGCGCCGGACGGGCCAGCGGTTCGACAAGCCAGCCCTCTTGCAGACGCGACGCCGGCACGGCCCCACTGGCCCGCGCCTGACCCACAAGGCGGCGGACCGACAGCGGCATCGCGCCGCCGTTCAGGCTGCGCAGGACCAGTCCGGCGCGCGGCTGCGGCAGGGTTTGTTCGACGTAAACCTCGGTCACCAGCGTCACCGCCCCGCCGCAACACTGGCCCAGAGACGGCCCCAAAGCCACGCGGTCGGTCACGATGGCCGGATGCGGAAGCAAGCCGCGGGCAGCCGTGACCGCCGCATGCTCCAAGGCGCCGCCCCCGATCGTGCCCGACTGGCCGGTCGCCCAGACCAGCATCGCGGTTCCCGCCTCACGCGGGGAAGACCCGTCGTGCTGGGCGATCACGATGCGCGCGGTGGGCCCGTTCTGCGCGACGCTTTGGCTCAGG
>JANMJC010000260.1:0-2204 GCA_031371185.1 Paracoccaceae bacterium
GATGTTCTCGCCGCCCGAAATGATGATGTCCTTGGCACGGTCGGTCAGTTTGACATAGCCGTCGGGATGGCGGAACGCGGTGTCGCCCGACCACAATTGCCCGCCCTTGAAGGCCGCTTCGGTGGCCTCGGGGTTCTTGTAGTAACCCTTCATCACCAGATTGCCGCGAAAGGTCACCTCGCCCAGATGGTGCCCGTCGCGGACGACGGGCTGGCCAGAGGGGTCGACCACGTCCAGCCGGTCCAGCATGGCATTGGCCACCCCGGTCCGCGCCTTCAGCGCGGCGCGGGTCGCGGTATCGCTGCCGTCCCAATCCGGCTGCCACAGGGTTTCCACCGAGGGGCCGTAGGTTTCGGTCATGCCGTAGACCTGCGTGACGTTGAAGCCCAGGGGCTCGATCGCGGCCAAGGTGGCGGCGGCGGGTGGGGCGCCGGCGGTAAAAACCTCGACGATGTGGGAAAAGGCGCGGCGGTCTTGCGGGGCCGCGTTGATCATCATGTTCAGCACGATGGGCGCGCCGCCAAAGTGGGTGACGCCTTCGTCGGCAATCGCATCGTAGATCGCGCGGGCCGTGATGTCGCGGCAGCAGGTCAATTGCCCGCCCAGCATCGGCAGCATCCACGGGTGGCACCAGCCGTTGCAATGAAACATCGGCACGATGGTCAGATAGACCGGAAACAGTTGCATCCGCCAGCCGATCGCGTTGGCCGGAGCCGACAGATAGGCGCCGCGATGATGCACCACGACGCCTTTGGGCCGCCCGGTCGTGCCAGAGGTGTAGTTCAGCGCGATGCTTTCCCATTCATCCTGCGGGAAGATCCACGGCGCTTGGGCGTCGCCTTGCGCCAGAAGATCATCATAGGTCGGATGGCGCCCCGAGGCGGCAAAGCCGTGGTCCACCACCTCGAAGATCAGGGGGACGGGGCCGGTCATGCGAGCGATCGCCTGTTCGATCAGCGGCAGGCTGGCGCTGTCGACAAGGGCTGCGCGGGCCTGACCGTGATCCAGGATATAGGCCACGGTATCGGGATCAAGCCGGGTGTTGATCGTGTTCAGCACCGCCCCCGCCGCGGGCACGCCGAAATGGGCGACGGCCTGTTGGGGGATGTTCGGCATCAGGGTGGCGACCACATCCCCGGGCTGCACCCCGTGCAGGATCAGGGCCGAGGACAGGCGGCTGACCTCGGCGGCATAGTCGGCATAGGTCAGCCGGGTGGATTTCCACACCACCGCCGTACGATGGGCAAAGACATCCGCCGCCCGCGCCAGATAGGACAGCGGTGTGAGGGGCGCATAATTGGCGGCGCGCTTGCCCAAGCCCCGTTCATCTGCCAGCCATCCCATCGCTATTCCCCCGGTTTGCCCCTGAAACGTCGCTTTCTGACGTGCAGTCTTGCGCCAGCGGGCGAGGTTGGAAAGCGAAAACATGAGGGCCCCATTCGTGACCGCGACCCCGAACAAGACCCTGGCCGCTGCCGGGCTGATTGCGACCTATGCCTTCATCATCGGGTTCACCGACAATTTCGTCGCCGTGATCGCGCAGGATGCCGGGCTTTGGCAGTTTCATTTCATCCGCACCTGCATGGCGATGGTGCTGCTGGCGCTGGCGGTGCCGCTGTTCGGGTTGCGGGTGCGCCCGGTGAACCTGCGGGCGGTCGTGGTGCGCTCGGCCATTCATGGCACGGCGATGGTGATCTACTTCGGTGCGCTGGCGTTTCTGCCGGTGGCGCTGGTTGCGGCCGGGCTGTTCACCTCGCCGATCTTTGTGGCGTTGATCGGGGCCGCGGCCTTTGGCCACCGCATCGGACCGCTTCAGGCGCTGGCCGCCGTGCTTGGCTTTGCCGGCGTGGTTCTGGTTCTGGGCCCCGAGGCGATGTCGGGCGCGTCGACGGCGGCGGTCCTGCCGGTGCTGGCGGGTGTTCTATACGCCATGGGCAACATTGCCACGCGCGAATGGTGCGCACAGGAAAGTGCCGAAACCTTGCTGGCGGGGTTCTTTGTGGGTCTGGGCGTGATCGGGGCGCTGGGCATGGTCTGGCTGACGATCTGGCCCATCCCGGTGCCTTCGGGTCCCGAGTACTTTCTGCAGCGCGGCCCGGTCTGGCCCGGCTTCGACTTCTGGATCTGGACCTTCGTGCAGGCGGCGGGGTCGCTTCTGGGAGTGGGATTGATGATCCGCGCCTATCAGTTGACCGAGGCGTCAC
>JANMJC010000281.1:0-15556 GCA_031371185.1 Paracoccaceae bacterium
CATGTTCGGCGGCAAGGCAAAGACCCCGATGGTCCTGCGGGCGACCTTCGGCGGCGGGGCGCGGTCGGCGTCGCAGCACAGTCAGGCGCTGTATCCGATCTTCACCCATATCCCGGGTCTGAAGGTCGTCATCCCCTCGAACGCGGCCGACGCCAAAGGTCTGCTGATCCAGGCGATCCGCGACGATGACCCGGTGATCTTTCTGGAACACAAGATGTTGTATGACGAATTGGGCGAAGTGCCCGACAGGTCCTATGCGACCCCCTTCGGCGAGGCGCGGGTGGTGCGCGAGGGCAAGGATGCCACGATCATCGCGTTCGGCCGAATGGTCGGGCGGTCGGAACAGGCGGCGCGCCTGCTTGCGGCCGAGGGCATTCAGGTGACGATCATTGATCCGCGCACGACCTCTCCGCTGGATTCCGACACGATCCTGGAGTTTGCCGAAGCGACGGGCCGGGTGGTCGTGGTGGACGAGGCCAGCCCGCGCTGCGGCATGGCGGCCGACATCGCGGCCCTGATCGTGGAAGAGGCCTTTGCGGCGTTGAAGGCCCCGATCCTGAAGGTCACGCCGCCCCATACGCCCGTTCCCTATGCCCCCGCGCTGGAGGATGCCTATTTGCCAAGCGTCGAGCGGATCGCCGCCGCCGTGCGCCGCGTGGTGGCCCAGGCATGACCGACCGCATCCAGACCATGACCATGCCGAAATGGGGCATGACGATGACCGAAGGTCGCGTGGCCGCGTGGCTGAAGGCCCCCGGCGACCGCATCGAGCCCGGCGATGAATTCGTCGAGATCGAGACCGACAAGATCACCAACGTGGTCGAAGCCCAGGTTTCCGGCCTGTTGCGCCGGCTTCTGGTTCAGCCCGGACAAAGTGCCGCCTGCGGGGCCGCCATCGCCATTCTGGCCGAAGCCGATGTTCCCGACGCCGAGATCGACGCCATCGCCGCCGCAGCCCCTGTTGCCGAATTGGCCGAGGGCGCGATGAAGGTTGCCCGCATCGACGCCGGGGGGCTGGGCGTGAACGTCATCACAGCCGGTTCGGGCGATGCGGCCCCGCTGATCCTGTTGCACGGCTTCGGGGCCGATGCCGCAAGCTGGATGTTCGTGCAGGAACCCCTGGCGGCGGAGCGGCGGGTGCATGCCATCGACCTGCCCTCGCACGGGGCCTCGGATGTCGATGCAAATGTGGCCACGGTCGAGGCACTTGCCGCCAGGGTCTTGATGGTCATCGACCAGATCGAGCCGGGGCCGCTGCATCTGGCCGGTCATTCTCTGGGCGCGCTTTTGTCGCTGCGTCTGGCGTCGGGCCTGGGCGCGCGCCTGAAAACGCTGACGCTGATTGCCCCGGCCGGGATGGGAAGCGCGGTCAATGCCGATTTCGTCCAGCGGTTTCTGGACGCAACCAGCCGCCGCCCGATGAAAGAGGCTTTGCAGATGCTGGTGGCCGACCCCGGCACCGTGACCTCTGACATGGTGGAACGGACCCTGGCCACCAAACGCATGGACGGGGCCCATGAGGCGCTGACGGCCATCGCCGCCTCGTGCCTTGGCGGTGACGCCGCGACGGGGGCCTCGGCTGATCTGGCCGCAATCTCGGCGCCGGTCCTGACGATCTGGGGGGCGCAGGACCGCGTCATTCCGCCGGCGGACTTCACGGTGAACCTGATCGCCGATGCCGGACATATCCCGCAGATGGAGGCGGCTTCGACGGTGGCGCAGATGATCGCCCGGCACATCGGGGCCGCGCCATGACCGGCCTTCCCGGTCTGATCGGGGCCGAACATGTCGGGTTGACCGTGCCCGATCTGAAGGCCGCAGGGCGGTTTCTGGTCGATGTCCTGGGGGCAAGACGGGTTTTCGACGGCGGCACGATCTCGGATGCGGATACCATGGTGCGGGTTCTGGGGGCGCAGGAAGGCGATCGGGCGCAGTACGCGTTCTTTCGGCTCGGCACCGGGCTGAACCTGGAGGTCTTCGAATATGCGACGGATGACCACGGCACGCACCCCGGCAATCATCAGGCGGGCGGGCATCACATAGCACTTTACGTCACCGACATCGTCGCGGCCGTGGCCCATCTGCGGGCGCATGGCGTGGCGGTGGACGACCCGGAATTCATCCGCTCCGGCCCGGCTGCCGGATCGCACTGGGTGTATTTCAAGACGCCATGGGGCCTGCAGATGGAACTGGTCAGCTATCCGGGCGGAAAGGCCTATGAGGCGCAGTCGACCGTCAGGTTATGGCATCCCGGTTTTCCCGAAAAATGAGTGAGAATACAATGACCTATGACGCGAGCCTGGCTCTTTCCCCACCCCGCCACGCCCATAACGCCGCAGCGGCACCGACGCTGTCGCGGGACGCCGCGGCCCTGCTGACCGAGGCAGAGCATCTGGCGGCCCTGCACGAGATCACCAGTTGGCCCGGCTATGCGCCCACCCCCGTAGTGGCGCTGCCGGGAGTGGCCCGGGCTGCGGGTGTGGCCCGGCTGGACTACAAGGACGAGGCGCACAGGTTCACTTTGGGCAGCTTCAAGGCTCTTGGCGGGGCCTATGCGGTGCTTTGCGTTCTGAAAGAGGTGCTGGCACGCGATGGCATCACCGCCTCGGCGTCCGATCTGATCGCGGGCAAGCACCGCGAACGGGTGGCGGGCGTCACGGTCTGCTGTGCGACCGATGGCAACCATGGCCGGTCGGTGGCCTGGGGCGCGCAGATGTTCGGCTGCGCCTGCCGCATCTACATTCATGCCAATGTCTCGGCCGATCGCGAAGCGGCGATTGCCGCTTACGGGGCGCAGATGGTTCGGCTGGACGGCGACTACGACGCCTCGGTCCGGGCGGCAGCGCAGGATGCGGCGGCAAACGGCTGGCACCTGGTGGCCGACACCAATGCCGGGGGCGGGTCCGACGAGGTGCCGCGCCTGGTGATGCAGGGCTACACGCTGATCGTGGACGAGTTGATCGCGCAACTGGACGAAATGCCGACGCATGTGATCATTCCGGCCGGCGTTGGCGGTCTGGCCGCCGCGATTGCAGGCCGGTGGGCGGTGGTGGCGGGGGCCGCGCGTCCGCGCATGGTGGTTGTCGAGCCGCAGGTGGCCGATTGCGTCTTTCGCGCCTTGCGCGACGGCGTGCCAAGCGTGATGGACGGGGATGTCAACAGCTTCATGGCCTGCCTGTCCGCAGGCGAGGTGTCACCGGCAGCCTGGCCGATCCTGAGATCGGTTGTCGATGATGCGGTGGCCATCGCCGACGGAACCGCGATCGACACGATGATCGGGCTGGCCCAAGGCCGTTGGGAAGATCGGCAGCTGGTGTCGGGCGAATCCGGCTGTGCGTCAGTTGCCGCCGTGTTGGCGCTTGCCGACCATGCAGACCTGCGCGCCGCGTTGGGTCTGACGGCGCAGTCGCGCGTCCTGTGCATCGGCAGCGAAGGCGCGACGGCCCCGGAACTGTGGACCTCTTTCACCGATCTGAACCCGCAAGACATTTCCGCCGCGTAACCGCGCGGCATCAACGGCTGGCCCGGCTTTCCGGGACGGAAACTTCGGCAAACGGGCGAAACCGCCCAATGACACAAGGAAGAAGCAAATGACGGTCAAGACGAATTGGATTGTCCGCAGCGTTCTGGCGGCGGCGCTTGCGCTGTCGGCCAGCGTTGCAACCGCCGACAGTGTGGCGGCAATCAAGGAACGCGGAACCCTGCGCATCGGCGTTGCCGAAGGTCCGCCCTACCAGTATCCCGACCCCGCAACCGGCGAATGGGTTGGGATGAACATCGACCTTGCCAACCAGGCGGCAACCATCATGGGGGTCAAGCTGGAAATCGTGCCGGCGACTTGGGCGACTTTGGTGACGGGTCTGGAAGTCGGTCAGTATGACGTGATCTTCGCCAATCTTTTCGCGACCCCCGAGCGCGCCCTGTCGGTGGCCTTTACCCAGCCCTACGACACCTACGGATTTCACATCATGGTCAGGGCCGACAGCCCGATCACCTCGCTGGACCAGTTGAATGATCCTTCGGTGTCCTTTGCGGGGGTGGCCGGAACGGTCGAGGCGCAATACCCCAAGGAATTGTTCCCGAAGGCCGTCGTCAATGAAATGGTTACCGATCAGTCCGGCGTCGGCTTTACGGCGGTCGTCTCGGGTCAGTCGACCGCGTCTTTTGTCGATCCGGGCTACATGCGCATTCTTGCCGCACAGAACCCCGACATGTTCAGCCAGTTGCGCCTGCTGAACGGCGAGGATCAACTGCTGAAGCCGGTCTCGCTGTCTTATGCGGTCAAGTACGAAGATCAGGATCTGCTGGGGTTCCTGAACGTGTTCATTCAGGACCGTCGCGCCAACAATGCGCTGGTGCCGCTGCGCAACCAGTGGTTCGACACCATGGCCGGCAAGTAAGGCGTAAAAAGATGCAGTCCGCACCTTCCCTCGACGTGCCTGCAACGCTGCGTGTGGCGTTGGTCGGCTCTGGCCAGGGGGTTGCGGACTGGCTTGCGGTTCTGACTGGCCCAGAAGCGGGGGCGGCTGGCCTGGTGCTGGCCGCCCTGTGCGATCTGGGCCCGGCTGGCCCGGCTGGAAATTGGCCCGCCTCTGCCTTGCCCGACCTGACGCAGGTCGGTGATCTGGCGGCCGTCCTGGCTTTGCGCCCCGACATCATCATCGACGCGACCTTGCCCCTGACGCGGCTGGCGATCACGCGCGCCGCGATGCGGTCCGGGGCGCATGTGCTGTGTGACCCGCCGCTGGCGCTGGACGCAGAAACCGCCACTGCCCTGGTGGGGGCGTCCGCGCGGGCGCCGGGGCTGTTTGCGATGGGCTACCATGGGCGGCATCAGGCCGGCCTGCGGCAATTGCGCGATGCGGTGGTCTCGGGTGCCCTGGGCAATCCGGTGGAATTGCAGGTTGTTCTGGGCGAGGGCGCTGCGCTGGTCCGCCAAAGCCTGCTGCGCGGCCCTGCGGCCGAGGCTTTCGACGCCGCCCGCTTTGTTCTTGGAGGTGACGCGGTGGCCGTAAGCGCTGCGGCTGCCGCAACCGAGCTTTGTTTTGACATGGGCAACGACGTGACCTTTCGGCTTTGGGTTGGAACAGGCGCCGGGCACTGGCGCCTGAAACTGGAAGGCGGCAGCGTCCTTTGGCCGGGCACTGGCCCGGCGCGGGAGGAGGGCAGCGGTCAGCCCCTGCCCCAAAGCGCCGCGCATCCCGAAGGCAGGTTCGGGGCCCTGCAGGATCTGGTCATGGCAATCCGCAATCATGCAAGACCGGCCGTCGGCCCACGCAGTGCGGCAGCCAGTCATGCCATGGGGCTGGCCGCCCAACGCTGCCTTGCGCAGGGCGGGCGCGCGGAAACCGTGATGCCACTGGCTCTGATGGGCGATGCAACACAATCCCCGGCGGCCCGCCCCTTGCGGGTCTCTGCCGCACTGAACGGGAGCGCCGAATGATCGACTTTGCCAATCTCGACTTTTCCTGGCTTTTGAAGTATGAGGTGCCGTTGCTTTGGGGGCTGTGGACCACGCTTTGGCTGGGCGTCGCCGCCTTTGCCATCGCCGTGCCGTCGGGCCTTCTTCTGGCGCTCGGGCGGCTTTATGGCGGCTGGTATCTGCGTTGGCCGATCCTTGCCTTTGTCGATCTGGTGCGGTTCACGCCGCTTTTGGTGCAGGCGGTCTGGATCCATTTCGCGCTGCCTGCGGTGACAGGGCACAGCCTGTCGGCCAACCAGTCGGGCCTGATCGCCTTGTCGCTGCATGTCTCGGCCTATATCTGCGAAATCGTGCGCGCCGGCATTGTCGCCATCCCGAAGGGCCAATGGGAAGCGGCGCGCGCGCTTGGTCTGCGCCCGGGCCGGATCTTCGAAAAGGTCATTCTGCCGCAGGTCTGGCCCTTGGTCCTGCCGCCTCTGGCCAATGTGTCGGTTGCGACGTTCAAGCTGACCGCGATACTGGGGATCATTGCCGTCACCGACCTTACCAAGGCCGCCAACCGGATAAACACCTTCATTTTCCGCCCGCTCGAGGTTTTCACGGTGATCGCCGTGGTCTATCTCGCCATCGGATTGGTCCTGGCATGGATCGCCTGGCGGATCGAGCAGCGCTATGGCGCCGCCCGGCTTGGGCGCGTGGCACCCGCCGTCCTTCAGAAGACATCCGTCATCGCAGGAGGCTCGCATGGAGCTTGATCCCGGAATTGTGCTGCTTCACTTGCCCCAGCTTCTGGATGGCGCGCGCATCAGCATCATCGCCTTTGTCCTGGCGCTGGCGATCGGAACACCGCTGGCGGCGCTGATCTGCGCCGGGCGTCTGCGCCGGACCGGCGTGCTGGCGCGGCTGGCCGAGGGCTATGTCACCGTGTTCCGCGTCATCCCCGAAGCGGTGCTGATCTTCTGGATGTTCTACTGTCTGCCAGCGCTGACCGGCTACACTGTCAACGGCGTGTATTCGGGAACGCTGGCGCTGGCGCTGGTCGCTGCCGCCTATCTGGCCGAGATCTTCCGCGCCGGCATCCAGTCGGTGGATGCCGGCCAGTGGGAGGCGGCAAAGGCGCTGGCCCTGTCGCGCAGGACGCTGTGGTTCAGGATCGTGATCCCCCAGGCCACGCGGCTGGCCACGCCGCCGTTCATCAACTTTCTGACCGAGTTGCTGAAGGGCACCACGCTTTTGGCCACCATCGGCGTCGGCGATCTGGCACTGCAGGCCTATGTGCTGGGCGCGCAGACCTTCCGGTATCTGGAGTTTCTGACGGCGATTGCGGAGATCTACTTCGTCATCATCTTCCCCATCGCCCGACTTGCCGAGTGGATGGAACACCGCCTTGCCGCTGCAACCCGGTAAGGCCGTTTCATGCGCGGAACCCTTTCTGACTGCTTGCGACCCCTTCAAGGTCCGGTCGCCCGGGACGACGGCGCCCTGCCCGATGCCCGGTCGCGACCGAACAACCCGAGGATAGAATGATCGACGCTCAGACCCTTTCCCTGCTGATTGCCGTGGCGGTGGCCGCCGGGGTGGCGGGGGGCATCCTTGCCGGGCTTCTGGGGGTCGGCGGCGGGATCGTGATCGTGCCCGCGCTGTACCTCGCGCTTTCCGCGACAGGGCTGGCCAAGGGGATCGAGATGCAGGTCGCGGTGGCGACATCGCTTGCCACCATCGTGTTCACCTCCGCCTCGTCCAGCCGCGCGCACGACCGTCGCGGGGCGGTCGATCACGCCCTGCTGCGGCGCTGGTCGCCCTGGGTCATCACGGGCGTCGTCGCCGGATCGCTGCTTGGGGCGGTGGTGGATGGGCGCGCGATGGTTGCGGTCTTTGCGACGGTCGCCACGCTGGTGGCGCTGAACATGCTGCTTGGCCGGTCAACGGCGGCCCCCGAGCCGCGCCAGCCCCCGGCCGCCATCTGGGCCGCCAGTGGCATCGCCGCCGGCGGCATTTCGGCCCTGATGGGCATTGGCGGGGGCACGGTCTGTGTTCCGATGCTCAGCTATCTGGGGTACGACATCCGGCGGGCGGTGGGCACGTCATCGGCACTCGGTCTGGTGATCGGCCTGCCGTCAACGCTGGTCTATGTGGTAAGCGGCCTTGGGATCGACGCCTTGCCGCCCTTGTCGTTGGGATATGTCAATCTGCTGGCGGTCGGCGTGATCACCCCTTTCACCATGTACTTTGCCACGGTCGGCGCCCGGATCGCCCATGCCATCCCGATGCGGGCCTTGCGGGCCTGTTTCGGTCTGTTTCTGGCCGCAACGGCCCTTCGCATGTTCATCGACCTTGCCACCAACTGAGGACCAGAATCCCATGACCAGACCTGCCGTGCTGATCGCAGAGATGAACAAATGGTTCGGCCACTTCCAGGCCCTGCACGATATCGATCTGGTCATTCGCCCGGGCGAGAAGGTGGTGATCTGCGGCCCTTCCGGCAGCGGCAAATCCACTCTTATCCGCTGCATCAACCGGCTTGAAAGCCATCAGAAAGGCCGGATCGAGGTTGATGGCATCGAGTTGACCGACGATCCCAAGACTGCCGACCGCGTTCGGCGCGAAGTCGGGATGGTCTTTCAGCAGTTCAACCTGTTTCCGCATCTGAGCGTGCTTGAAAACTGCGTTCTGGCGCCGATGTCGGTGCGCCACCTGTCGCGGCGCGACGCCGAAGACCGGGCCATGCGCTATCTTGAACGGGTGCGCATTCCGGAACAGGCGCGCAAGTTTCCCGGGCAGCTTTCGGGCGGCCAGCAGCAGCGCGTCGCCATCGCCCGGTCGCTGTGCATGGAACCCAAGCTGATGCTGTTCGACGAGCCGACCTCTTCGCTTGATCCCGAGATGATCTCGGAGGTGCTGGATGTGATGACCGAACTGGCGGGCGAGGGGATGACGATGATCTGCGTGACCCACGAGATGGGCTTTGCCCGGCACGTTGCCGACCGGGTCATCTTCATGGATCAGGGCCGCATCATCGAAGAGGCCCCGCCCTCCACCTTCTTTGCCGCGCCCCGGCATGATCGGACGCGGGCCTTTCTGGGCCAGATCATGGGCCACTGACAATCATTCTTCCCACAGGATCCCAACATGTCCGTCCTTGACTTCGATCTGCCCCACAAGCCCCGCGACTATACTCTGGGCGGCCCCGAAGCGGCGCGCGCCGTGAAGCGCGGGCTGGTCAGTGCCGAATGGTATCAGACGCCACTTGACCGAAAGGTCCTGAAAGATCTGATGAAGCGCAGCGACGGTCCGGCGATCCGGGACACTGCGCTTTGGCTGAGTCTGCTGATCGGTTTTGGCGTGCTGGGGGTGCTGACCTGGGGCAGTTGGTGGGCGGTGCCGGTCTTTGCGGTTTACGGAGTGCTTTATGCGACGGCGGCGGATTCGCGCTGGCACGAATGCGGGCATGGCACGGCCTTCAAGACGCCCTGGATGAACCAGGCCGTCTTTCAGATCGCGAACTTTCTGCTGGTCTCAAGCCCGGTGGTCACCTGGTGGAGCCATATGCGCCATCACACGGACACGATCATCGTGGGCCACGACCCGGAAATCCCGGCAATGCGCCCGCCCGCTTTGATGCTGATCTCGGCGAACCTGTTCGGCCTTGTGGCCGCCCCGCGCAATTATGCCACGATGATCCGCCTGGCATTTGGCCGCTTGACGGCGCATGAGGCTACTTTCGTGCCGGAAAGCGCCCGGTCCTCGGCCTTTCTGATCGCGCGGATCCATCTTGCTGTTCATCTGCTTGCCTGGGGCATGGCGCTGCAAATGTGGTCCTTCCTGCCCGTCATGCTGATCGGTCTGCCGCGATTCTACGGCATCTGGCTGTCTTTCGTCATGGGTCTGCCGCAACATCTGGGTCTGGCCGAAGATGTGCTGGACCACCGCCTGAACGCCCGCACGATCATGATGGGGCGCGTGTTGCGGTTCTTTTACTCCAACATGAACTACCATATCGAACACCACATGTTTCCGATGGTCCCCTACCACCGCCTGCCCGACCTTCACGAAGCCATCAAGCATGACTGCCCGCCGGCCTACAGGTCGCTGTGGCAGGTCTGGGTGGAACTGATCCCGGTTGTTCTGCGCCAACTGCGCGACCCGGGATATTTTCTGGACAGGTCCGGGGGCGCGACGGAAAAAGCCTGAACCGCTGGCCTGCAACCTGACAGCGCCCTTTGCCCGGGGGTGCCCGGCTTGCAGCAAGCGCAAGGATCATCCCGCATCGACGCTTCCGCAACACGCTTTGGCCGGGCGTGTCACAGGCCCAGGTCCTTTCGCGAGGCGAGGGCGAGTTGAGTGACCAGTTCGTCGGGGATGGGCTGACGTGGCGAGAAGGTGACACCGGTCCTGGAGGCCTTCAGCCCGGCTGCGGCGATTTCGTCCGCGTGGGCGGCAATGGCCTTGTTGCTTACATACAGGCCGCATTGCTTGCTGAAGGCAGCATAGCCCGCAATGATCGACGTCCCGAAGCCGAACCCCGGCATGTCGTATCTGACAAGCTCTTCGGCGTCGGGAAGCGCTTGGGACAGGCAAAGGCGCAAGCGTGCCAGCAGCGGCCGCATCTGGTCGGGGGCCGCGGCGATATAGGCATCGTGGTCGGTGAATTTCGTCATGATCCGCCAAGCCCACCCCTCACGCCAAGAACAGCGCAAGTTTCGCACGAATGCCCGTCCCTGTCGACCGGGCCGCAGCCGCTTGCGGGTAGGTCATGGCGTGGGCTTACCCGGTTCCGTACCTTTCGCCAGGACGATGTGCCGTTTCGGGCAGGCGCGGGTCAGGGAATGAAAGATGGTTCCGTCAAGGGCCATGCCGCTTCAGCCGATCAGAATCCGCCGCGTCAGGTCTTCCAGAAGGGCCGGCAACTGCCGAAAGGCATAGTCCACATGGGTGCGCTCCAGGGGCGTGTGATAGTCACGCCCCCAGGGGCCAAGGTTCACCGTGGGGACCTGCGCCAGGGCGCCGGGTGCCAGCCGGATGGCCTGCTCCCAGACCGGGGTGTCAGGGCCAAGGGCCGTGAAGGCGCGGTCATCGGCCTGGCCGAAAAAGCTCATGTCCGAAATTCCCGCGAAATAAGGGGTCTGGGTCAGCTCGACGCCATGGCCCTCTCGCACGGCGGCCAGAAACCCGGCGATGACGCGCGAAAGGCCGGGGTCTTGAACAGCCGTCGCAAGGTAGGGGATCGACCCCAGACCCAGCACAACGGCCGGGCCGGAACGCCCCGACCGTGCCCATAAGGCGGAAGTCATGCGGCGGCATCGTTCCGGCAGATCGAGGCCCGAAGCGGCAGCGGCGATCCGGCTCAGATGTTCGGCGATGGTCGGATCAGCCGCCGCGACATCGGCAAGCAACTCTCCGTATGTCATCACGGGCACCGAGGTTTCCAACCCGCTTGCATCGCGCGCGTGGCCAGAGGCGGCAGCCCGTTCGGCAAGTTTGCCCAGACAGTCGTTGACCGCCTCGTTGACCAGACCCGCCACGATCGGCAGGACATCGGCCGGGTTGCGGCGGTGCAACAGCACGTTCCAGAAAAGAAAGGCCGACCCGGGTTGGGTGACGTCATATCCGGCCTTGCCGTCCTTGGCCGACAGAAGGCTGGCCGCCGTGCCCGGCACGCTGGCGCTGTCATCGGTCAGCTCTGGCGCCCATTCAAGACGCGCGGCAATCGCCCCCGCCAGAACCGCCGCGTTCAGACCGCGCAGCGCAAATCCGCTGTGCACGGGCCGCCCCACGACAAAGGCGGTCGGAAGCACCTTGCCGACCGTTCCCGTTGCAAGAACGCGGCCCGCACCGCCGTCACCATCATCGGCAATGGCGTCAAGGTTGATTGCGGCGACAATGGTCAGACCCCGTTCCGCGCCAAGCGCGGGCAGCGCCGCCGCTGCGGCCCTTGCGCCCGCCGAGGCATTCTCCTCGTCCGGCACGGCCAGAAACAACAGGTTGCCGTCGAACGGCCCCGCCGCAATCGTTGCCATCGCCGCCAGTCCCGCAGCCAGCCCGCCTTTCATGTCCAGAAGCCCCCGGCCCGGCAGGAATTCGCCCGATGCCAAATCCGCGAGCGCCAGAGCAGACGCCGGATCGGGCGTTCGGGCAAGACGTGCCAGAAGGGCGTCACGCAGGGGCTCCGGCTGCCTGGCCAAAGGTTCCAGGTCGCCGTAATCCTCGGTCGTCACCGTGTCATAATGCCCGGTAAGCACGACCGTCCGCGCGCCCGTGCCACGGACCAAAAGCGCCACGACATGACGGCCATCGCCCGGCGCGACCGGAAAGGACCAGACCTCGGGCGTCGCGCCGAAACAGGCGCTGGCCCGCAGATAGTCGCACAGCCACGGGCCAAAGGCGGCTTCGTCCGGGGTTCCCGTGACACTTGGCCTTGCCACCATGTCCAACGCGAAGGTGCGACACAAATTCTTGGTCAAGGATGTCAACGAACTCTCCTTCGGGAATGGCGATCCATGCGGCAGCACGGCGCGTTCCAAGGTCGGATATCACCGAAAATTTCCGGCGGAAAGTCGCCGCTTGACGACCGTTCAAAATCGAAACCGGGCCGTCGGGCCGCATCAGGCGTCAGCCATTTGCCGCAAGGGCAAACAGGATGGCCCCGGCGCAAGGGCGCCCTGCCTGCGGACCTGCAAGGGCACAAACGGCCTTGGCGGAGGATGCGGGGTTCGCTTTCCCGCAGGTTCACAGGGCGCCGGTGTGCAGAAGGATCTGTTTCCAGACGGCGGTTTCGTCGATCAACGTGAACTCGCGGCGCAGGGATCCGCCGGCGTTTCCGAAAGGTCCGAAATCGGCATGGCTGATGCCGAGAATGTAGACATCGGCCCCACTTGGCGCACCGAAGGCCCCCCAGCCGGCGTGTTTGCCATGCAGGCTCCACCGGATCGCCGAACGGGGCGCCATCATCGGATCGGCAAGACCGATCTGGTGATGGATGGTGAAGACCGCGTCGGGGAAGGCGGCCCGAAGACCCATCCAGAACCGATCCGCCGTGTCGCGGCCGTGACCGGTCTGGTGACCCGGATATTCGGTTTGCACCGCCCTGTCATAGAGTTCGGGAATAACCGTAAAGTCAGCCGCCATGATCCGGTTCAGGATCTCGGCATGGCGCTGGCCCCAGACATTGTCGTTGCCGCGCCCCTTGTAGGGGCCGGGCACATCCGTTGCGGGGGTCAGCGGCCGCACACAGGCCCCGGCGCCGCCTTCGCGCGCGATCTGGTCGCGGGCAAAGTCCCGGGGATCCAAGCCCATCTGGCGCACGATGGCCCCCTGATCGCGGATCAGCCATTCGTCGTTGATCTGATTGTTGATCGCATGACAGTCGGCGAGGATGCGATAGGTCAGGCGCTTGCCCGTCGCCTTGCCATAGGCGCCGTCGGCGGAATGGGTTGCGGTGGACAAAAGGCGGTGCGAGGACAGCATCCCATCTTCCGGCGTGCCGGACCAGATCACATCTTCGCCCAGCAAGGTGCGGTCGGGAAACTCGGCCAGCGTCGCCATGGTTGCGCCGATCACATTGGCGTTGCCGATGACCACCGAGGCCGGAGACCGCACCACGATGTCCGGCGCGTAATAGCGGTGCAGGGTGGCGATGCCGCGATCTTCCCAGATCTCCCGGGTGATCCCGATGATGTAATCGGGGAAATCGCGGAACTTCGGATCGAAACCTTTCATCTTGCGGTCCCTCAAATGCGGTTGGGGCGACCACCCAAGCGGCGGTCGCGGATGTTGCGGGGCTTGGCGGTCCCGGCGAGGATTTCCAGCAGATATGTGCGCGGGGCGTCCTTGCCGAAAGGGGTTGCGGCGGCATCCGTCGCCACGGGCCGATATCTGCGGGCTTTCAGGAATTTGGCCCCCGCATGCGGCCCTGCCTTGCGGATCGGCAGGGCCGGATGGGTGCCGATCACCGTGTCGCGCCTGCCACCGGACAGGGCGGCGGCAGGAAGGCGCGGCACTTGACGGCTGCCCCTGGCCTGCCCCTCGTCGCCCGTGGTGCGGACATCAGAGGCAGGGGCAGCCCTTTCGGGGTCAGGCCTGCCGGGTTTCACAGGGTCAGTCGGCATGAGGTTCCTTCGGGGTGGGGGGCCGGGGCCGGCCGGCCTAGCATCGGGGCGGGGCGGGGCGGGGTTCCTGACCCCGCGCCGTTACGGTTTTGGCGGAGCTTTCTCGCCCTTGTCATAGGCTTCCCAGCCATGACCGCCAAAGGCGTCGACGCCCAGTTGCGCCATCACATGCGGGAAATCGACCATCACCCAGTTATCGGTGATGCGCCCGTCGACGACCTTCCAGAAATCCATGTACCGGATTTCAACCCGCTTGCCGGTCGGGGCAATGCCCATGAACTCGCCGGCATGCGTGGCCTCTTGCCGTCCAAAGGCCGCCGCCCATTCGCCCATGTACAGCCGCGCCTCATCGACGCAGACCTTGTCCTTGAACGCCGCCTGAAACGGCTTTTGCCAGTTGTCCTGAAACTCCCGAATACCGTGCTTGGTACCGCAGCCCTGGTTTCCGAACCAGTTGAAACTGGCCGAAAAGAACTCGCCGATATCGGCGATGCGGTGGTCATTCAGGCCATCGACCATGCCTTCGATCACGGCACGGGTGGCGTCGGTTCTGGTCATGTCGGTGTGCCTGGTCAGCACGGCTTGTTCGGGGCGAGAGCCTTTCATGGCGCGGTCTTTCCTGTTTGGGCGGCAGTCCCGGGCAAAGCCCCTGGACACGCCTGACGGTTAAGAAGGGGGACAAGTCTGCGCGGTGGCGCAGATCAGGCCATCACGCGGCAAGTGCCGGAATGCCGGATGTCTCATCCCTTCACCGCTCCTGCCGTCAGTCCACTGACAATCTGGCGTTGGAAGACCATCACGAGCAGGAACAAGGGGGCCGTGATGGAAACGGCGGCAGCCACGGCCAGAACCTGGTCGGTCGTGGTCGTCTCGCGGTTGAAGAAGCTTGCAATGGCCGGAACCATGGTCTGGTTCGATGCGTCCAGAAGCAGCGAGGTGACGAGGTAATCGTTATAGCCCAGTAGAAAGCTGAACAGGCCAGTGGTGATGACGCCCGGCCACATCACCGGCACGATCACCCAACGGAACGCCTGAAAATGCGTGCAGCCATCGACGCGGGCGGCCTCGTCCAGTTCCGAGGGGATCGACTGGAAGAAACTGCGCAACATCCAGATCGTGAAGGGCTGGTTGATCGCCACCAGAACGGCGATCACGGCTATCGGCTGGCCGTAGAGGGTCGGGGCGTTGTCGCCCAGGATCGGTGCCAGCCATTCGGACGAGGTGATGAAGAACGGCAGGTATCCCGTCACCAGCACCGAATGGGGCAAGGCGCGAAACACCAGCGCCGCAATCAAGATGGCAAAGGCCAGCGTGCTGCCCGCGCGCGACAGGGCATAGCCTGCGAAGGTTCCGACGGTCAGCGAGACGACGGTGACACCCAGGGTGACATAGATCGAGTTCAGGAAGTTCCGCCAGAAGGCGCGGTCTATCCAGACGGTGCGATAATGTTCCGTCGTGAAGCCGATCAAGGGCTTCATTCCCAGACTGGCATCCAGGTGAAGCAGCGGGGCCGCGACCCAGGCTGCGGCGGCCAACCACAAGAGGGCGAAGACAGCGCCTCCCAGAAGCCAGCCCTTCAGGGGGTGGGCGACCTTTTCGACCAGTCGCGGCAAGGGTCGGGTCGCCGCCCAGAATGTCAGCCCGGCAAAGACAGCCAGGATCAGAAGGTCAAGCAGGCTTAGCCCCTTGCCGGCGGCCAGCGTTGCCGGGCCGGCCAGAACGTCAAGCGGGTTGTCGGCAAAGGCATCCAGCGGGGCCTTCACGCTCATCACCATGATCCAGAAGATCGGGAAGGCCGCGATCAGGCACCACAGGGCCAGAAACAGGTTCGATGTGAACCGCAGGCCAAGGGGCTGGCGCAGGGCGCGGGGTCCGGACATCAGCCGTTCCCCCGGTGTTGTGCCCAGGTGCGGCGCAGAAGCGGGATCAACAGGATCACGATCCCGATCATCGTCAGCATCGATGATGCCGCTGCACGGCTGATCGAGCGGTTTCCGGTGCTGTCGGGGATCAGGAAATCATAGGTCAG
>JANMJC010000291.1:0-3805 GCA_031371185.1 Paracoccaceae bacterium
CCCTGATTGCCGCCACCGATGCGAAAAAGGGTACGGCCCGCGCCGATCAGACCAACCCCGAACGACTGTGGAGCCGGATGAACGCCAACGCCTTCTCCTTCATGGACCGCTTGCCGGTCGGTCAGGGCATGCGCGTTCGCGGCGAGGATCTGCTGAGCGATCCCGACCTCTATCTGCGCCAGATCTGCCAGTGGCTTGAGGTGCGCGACGACGCGGCCGCGCTGGCCGAAATGAAGCATCCCGAACGCTCGCCCTTTGCCTGTTTCGGCCCGGATCAGGCCCGGTTCGGCAATGACCCGAACTATCTGACCCACCCGGAATTTACCCAACGCCCGATTGTGCCTTCGGTCCTGCAAGGTCCGCAAGAGTGGCTGCCGGACGGCGCCGAGGGCGCGGAAGGCTTTTCAAGCGGAACGCGCGAATTGGCCTATAGCCTTGGGTATCAATGAGATGGCCAAAAGGACCCGCTATGATCACAGGCTGCAGGCCGAAGATTTTACCAAGATCGCCTCGGGCGGATTTGGCGACCACACCATGCGGATCGTGCAGGCCATGGCGTGGTTTCAGGGTGCGCTTTACGTCGGTACCGGGGGGCGGTCGCTGAACCCGATGGGCCTGTCGGATGCCGCGATGGAAAAGCTGGGGCCCTTTGCCCGCATGGCGCTTGACCGCAAGGCCGGCAAGGAAGGCGGCACCCCCGGCGGGGCGTCGATCTGGCGCTTTACCCCGCAGGATGGCCAGTGGCAGCGGGTGTTTCAGGCGCCGGACATGGACCATCAGGGCCGAAAAGTGCCGCGCGACCGCAACATCCGCGCCTCGGTGGTGCTGACCGAGGCCGATGGCAGTCCATCGCTGTATTTTGGCGTCTCGGCAATGAAGGGGCGGCTGCGGCTGATCCGCACCCGCGATGGCGTGACCTTTGAAGAGGCGCCGACCACAGGTCTGGGCTTGCCGGACGGCGCCGACATCCCGTCGATCCGGTCGCTGGTGGCCGCCGAGGGATCGGTGTTTTCCTCGCCCGTGGGGATGATCGAAGGCCGCGGCATGCTGGACGACAACATGTCGGCCTTTCCGATGGTGTTTCGCGCCGACCACCCGTTTTCACCGCTGTGGCAGCCGATCAGCGCGCCCGGCTTTGGCAACCCCGACAACCTGTCGGTCAACGAAATCGCGATTCTTGACGGCTGGATCTATGCCGGAACCCTGAACATCCGCACCGGGGCCGAGTTGTGGCGCTGCCCGCTGACCGCACAGCGCCCCGACGCGTGGCAGAAGGTCTTTGATCAGGGCGCGGGGTTTGGGCCGGCGATGTCGATCGTCGCGGCCACCCATGTCTTCAAAGGGCATCTGTACCTTGCCACCGGCTTGCAGCGCCAAGGCAAAAACGGGATCGACCGCTATGGCCCGGTTGGAGGCGAGGTTCTTCGCGTTGCCCCCTCGGGCGACTGGGACCTGATCTGCGGCCAGAACCGCGTGACCAAGGACGGCTGGAAGGCCCCGCTTTCCGGCATGGGCCCCTCGTTCGACGAGCCGCTGGCGCGCGGCATCTGGCACATGGCCGATCATGACGGCGTGCTTTACGCCTGCGGCGCCGACTGGCGCATGTTCACCTCTTACCTGCCGCCCCCCGACTCGCGCCTGCCGCCAGAGGCACTGGCGGACCTGCACGCCGACCATGCACTGTACGAAGGCGGCTTTCCCCTGTGGTGCAGCCCCGATGGGATGAACTGGACCACCGTGGCGCGTTATGCCTTTGAAAACAACCCCGAAACCGGCGGTGCGCGCTTTCTGCAGTCCGCTCCGGGCGGGCTGTTTATCGGCACCGCCTCGACCGGAAAGACAGCGGCACGCGGCGGGCTGGAGGTGTGGTTCGGCGCAGATCACGCAAGGGGCGCGCCGTGACCAATTCCCGCACCCCGCTGTTCGTTCTGGCCCCACCCCTGGGCCTTGGCGCCCATCTTGCGGCCTGTCTGGCGCGCCATCCCGGCTTTGTCAGCCTGCCCGCCGTAAACTTGATGTGCGCCGACAGCCCCCGCGATCTGGCCGCA
The DNA here is from genome assembly GCA_031371185.1 of Paracoccaceae bacterium. Lineage (GTDB taxonomy): Bacteria > Pseudomonadota > Alphaproteobacteria > Rhodobacterales > Rhodobacteraceae > CAIYZT01. The sequence goes on from JANMJC010000291.1 coordinate 2,049, forward strand.
CGTTGGGGTGACCGCTTGCGCGACCCTGACCATGGCCTGATCCGCGCGGTTGCCGCGCTGATCACTGGCGACGCGCAAGCAGCCTGCGACTGGTTGACCGCCCGTCAAGAGATGCCCGCCGACCAGATCATGGCGGCGCTGGCTTCCGCCGCTGCCCCGCGCCGCCTGATCGACGCCAGCTTTCTGTACCCCGTCGATGACAGCGCCCTGACCCGGATCGCGCGGCTTTACCCCGACGCCCGCTACATCCACCTTCTGCGCCATCCGGCTACCCAGGGCCCCTCCGCCCGGACCGAAGCCCTGTGGCTGCGCCCCCATCTGCGCATTCACACCTTTCTGGCGCGCCAACCGGTCCTGTCCTGGGTGCGCCTGCGGGTCGAGGCGCTGGCCGCAGATCCCGCGCAACAGTTGAACGGTCTCTTGGACTGGCTGGGCGAAGATCGCGATCCGGGCACCATGGCCCGTCTTCTGGATGCCGAAGGCCTTCCCGAATACGCAGCTCCCGGCCCGGCGCTGGCCCCCCACGGCGTCGATCCCGCGCTGGTCGCCGACCCGCGGCTAAAGTCCCTGCTTGCTGCGCCCCCAGCCCCGGAATTCGACGATTCCGCGTGGGAGGCGGCGGGTTTTGATACCGAAACGCGGGCAATGGCACGGCTGTTCGGCTATCTGTAAGCTTATCCGAACGTCTGTACGGTTATTTCACCTGTACCCCATTCTGTTTCCGAGTGTTGCCATGGTTTGGCGGTCCTGGGTCAGGTTTGGGGTTTTGAGGGTGAAGGACATGGGTTTGACGGTTACGGGTTTTCCCGAGAAGGTTGGGTTGTCGAGGAAGGATCCTGACAGACCGCCTTGGGCTTTTTCGGGGCCTCTGGTTGCGAAGGGCGAGGCTTCGGGGTGCATCATGGCCTGGATGATCTCGGGCGAGGTGGGCAGTCCGGCCCATTGGCAGATCTGGGTCGCGTAGATCGGGGCGTTGGTCAGGAAGTTTTCGCCATGCAGGTTCATGGCGCGGCCCTGGGGCAGGGTGGCCATGAACTGCAGGATCGTGGTGGTGTAGCGGGTGTAGTATTCATCCAGCGAATGGTCGGCCAGGATCTTTCCCAGACGCTTGCCCTTGCCCTTTTCAAAGGCGCCATCGACGCGGCTTTGCATGGAATTGACGATGCTTTCGGGCTGGCGGGTGATGTGCAGGTACAGCGCGTCGGGCCAGGCCTCGGCGGCGCGGGCGAGCGTCGCGGCCTCGCGGCAGGTCGAGATGCTTTTCTCGACGATGCCGCGCGGGGCGGCGGTGTCGGTGATATAGCGGGCGATCCGGGTCGAGGTCCAGTCGGCGCGGGCAAGGATGAACTTTTCGGCTTCGTCGATGGTCTCGTCGGTCTGGGTGCCGTCGTGCAACTGGGCGAGGGTGCGCAACAGGCCGGCGCGGCGGCGGGCATTGGCGCCGTGGCCAAAGCGTTCGTAGACCTGGCCGAGGGTCGGGTCGCGGAAGATGTTGGTTTCGGGCAGGCCGATCATGTCGGGATGCTGGCCCAGCATGCAGCAGATCACCGAGGTGAAGGAGCGTCCGGTGCCCAGGATGACGATGGGGCGCGGGGCGGTGGAGGGGGCGGCGGACGAGGTCTTGGCCAAGAGGCTCTCCTGCGGTCAAAGGGGGGCCCTGCAAGGGGACGTCTTGGGAAACGCGCGTCGGGCCGGTCTGCAATGGGGCGACTATAGGGAGGGGGCGCGCCCGGGGCAAGCCGGGGGCGCGGGGGTGG
>JANMJC010000395.1:0-4427 GCA_031371185.1 Paracoccaceae bacterium
GCGTCCGGCGCTGTTCGAAAAAATGGCCGCATCATCTGCCGACGTGATCAACCTTGATCTCGAGGATTCCGTGGCCCCTGCCGACAAGGCCACGGCACGCGCCAACATCATCACTGCGATCAACACGGTCAACTGGGGCACCAAGACCCTGTCGGTGCGGATCAACGGCCTGGACACGCCCTATTGGTACCGTGACGTGGTGGATCTGCTGGAACAGGCGGGCGACCGGCTGGACCAGATCATGATCCCAAAGGTCGGCTGCGCCGCCGATGTCTATGCCGTTGATGCCCTTGTCACCGCCATCGAACGCGCCTCGGCGCGCGCAAGGCCGATCACCTTTGAAGTGATCATCGAATCCGCCGCCGGCATCGCGCATGTCACCGACATCGCGGCCTCCAGCCCGCGCCTTGCAGCGATGAGCCTGGGGGCCGCCGATTTTGCCGCCTCGATGGGGATGCAGACCACCGGGATCGGCGGCACGCAAGAGGCCTATTACATGCTGCACACCGGGGCCCGCCATTGGGGCGACCCCTGGCACTGGGCGACCGCCGCCATCGTGGCCGCCTGTCGAACCCACGGCGTTCTGCCGGTGGACGGGCCTTACGGCGACTTTTCGGACGACGAGGGCTTTCGCGCCCAGTCCCGCCGCGCGGCCACGCTTGGCATGGTCGGCAAATGGGCGATCCACCCCCGGCAGGTCGCCCTCGCCAACGAGGTGTTCACCCCCTCTGACACCGCGGTTGCCGAGGCGCACGAGATCCTTGCCGCCATGGCCGCGGCTTCGGCGCGCGGCGAGGGGGCCACGGTTTACAAGGGCCGTCTGGTCGATATTGCGTCGATCAAACAGGCTGAAGGGATTGTAAGGCAGGCCGAACTGATCGCCCGCAAGGGTTAAGGCCGCGCAGGCGAAATCCCGCAACCCCTTGATACCAGGCCAGAACCGATCAAAGCCCCCCGCAAGAAACCCTTGACCCCCAGCCCGACATTGCAACTTCGTCCCAGTTTGGCCATATAGGGGAACCGACCTTCGGAGTGCCCCCAAGATGAACTACCTCGAGTTTGAAAAGCCCCTGGCTGAAATCGAAGGCAAGGCCGAGGAATTGCGGGCCATGGCGCGGTCCAATTCCGGCACCGATGTCACGCGAGAGGCCGAGGCGCTGGACCGCAAGGCCGAGGTGATGCTGAAAGACCTCTACAAGGCGCTGACGCCCTGGCAGAAATGTCAGGTCGCGCGCCACCCCGACCGCCCCCACACCCGCGATTACATCGACGCCTTGTTCACCGAATATACCGCGCTGGCGGGGGACCGGAACTTTGCCGACGATCACGCCGTGATGGGCGGCATCGCGCGGTTTCAGGATACGCCGGTGGTGGTGATCGGTCAGGAAAAGGGCCATGACACCAAATCCCGCATCGAACGCAATTTCGGCATGGCCCGGCCCGAGGGCTATCGCAAGGCTATCCGGCTGATGGAACTGGCCGACCGGTTTCGTCTGCCGGTGATCACGCTGGTCGACACGCCCGGCGCCTATCCGGGCAAGGGAGCCGAAGAGCGCGGGCAGGCCGAGGCGATTGCACGCTCGACCGAGAAATGCCTGCAGATCGGCGTGCCTCTGATCTCGGTCATCATCGGCGAAGGCGGCTCTGGCGGCGCGGTGGCCTTTGCCACGGCGAACCGGGTCGCGATGCTGGAGCATTCGGTCTATTCTGTCATCACGCCCGAAGGCTGCGCGTCGATCCTGTGGAAGGATTCCGACAAGGCCAAGGATGCCGCCGAAGCCCTGCGTCTGACCGCGCAGGACCTGCAGAAGCTGGGCGTCATCGACCGCATCGTCAAGGAACCGACCGGCGGGGCGCAGCGGGGTCGCCGCGAGTCGATCGAGGCGGTGGGCCGCGCGATCGAGACCATGTTGAAAGAGCTGTCGGGCAAAAAGCCCGAGGCCCTGATCCGCGACCGGCGGCAGAAGTTTCTGGACATGGGCACCAAGGGTCTGGCCGCCTGATGGTCCTTGCGGTCGGGCAAAGCGGCGTCGTTGCCCGGCGCCCGGCAGATTGCCCGGCCTGCATTCCACGCAAACCGGCCCCGGGGGGCGGGGAACCTTTCGGGGCTTCGCGGGTTGTCTTTGCGTGACCTGCGGCAAGTTGCCCGGCCTTGGCGCACTGGACTTTTCGGCAGTTTTGCGTAGAATGGACCATACAGAGTGCTGACATCGACACCGACGGTTTCGTCAAAAAAACAGGCGGCCAATGTGGAACGCAGCGTTTCGAACACAGGGTGGATGCTGGGCTACGCCCGGCTGATCTGGTCGCGCCTTCGCAAGCTGTTCATGTCTGAAATGCCGGCCTGGGCGTTCTTTCTGGATTTCGTGATCTACCCGCCGGTGATTCTGGCAAGCCTGTATCTGGCTTTCGCCGACGCGGATGCGGGGCAGGTCCTGGGGGGCATCGCGATGGTTCTGGCGGGGGGGATCCTCTGGACCCTGGCGGAGTATCTTATCCACCGCTTTGCGTTCCATCATGCCCCGCTGCTCAAGCCGGTTCACATGGCCCACCATCACGCCCCGCGCGAGTTGAACGGCACCCCAACCCTGCTGACGGTCCTGATCTTTGTCGTAGGCGTCTATGTGCCCCTGGGCGCGATGATCGGCTGGCGCATGGCGGCGGCCGCGACGGCGGGGGTGATGCTGGGCTATCTGGCCTATGTGTCGGTGCATTACGTCGTGCACCACATGGGCAGCGGCGGCCTGCGCCCGCTGCGACGCCTGATCAAGCTGCACGCGGTGCATCACCATGATACCGAACACAATTTCGGCGTGACCTCCGATTTTTGGGATCGCGTTTTCGGCACCTTGGCCAAACGTTAGGCCGCCCTACCACCAGCCCAGATGCGCCCGGGTCCTGCGTTCCGCGTCATAGGCGGCACCCTTGATCTCGCCCTTGGTGGCATCTTCCAGCATGTCCCCCGCCGAAGGCAGCCCGGCCGAGCAATCGCCGCGCGTCCACAACTCCGAACGTTGCAGCGCACGGGCGCATTGCGAATAGACCTCTGCCACGCGGATCACGATCACACTGCGCGGGGTCTTGCCGTCGCGGTCAAAACGGGCGCACAGGTCGGCATCGGCGGTCAGCCGCGCCGTTCCGTTCACCCGGACGGCGGTGGTTGATCCCGGGACCAGGAAAATCAGCGACACGCGGCCATCGCGCAGGATGTTGCGCAGGCTGTCGATGCGTTCGTTGCCCTTCCAGTCCGGCATCAGCAGGGTCTGCGGGTCTTCAACCGTCACCACCGGCCCCGCGTCGCCGCGCGGGCGGCCGTCGGTGCCTTCGGGGCCGACGGTGGACAGGATGCAAAAGTGCGAGGCGGTGATGAACCGGCCATAGGCCGGCGTGACATCGGGCGTCACCTTGCGCAGCGCAGCCGCACCGGGCGTGCCATACAGGGCGTGCAACTGGTCCAGATCGGTGATCCAGCCGATCACTTCGGCACCTTGGCGGCTTTGGGTTTCGGGGCGGGCAGCGCATCGGCGATGGCCCGGGCGGCGGCGGCCAGAACCGCCGGATCGTCCAGCCAGGGGTCGGCCACGATATAGGCCTTTGACCCCGGGTAAGCCGGGCCCAGTTCGGCATTGGGCAACAGCGCCCGCGCCTCGGCCAGGTTTTTCAGAAAGATCGTGTCATCGCAGACAAAGCCCACCACCTTGCCCTGCACATACAGCGCATATTCCCCGAACATCGAGCGCACCGTCGCGCCGGGAATCGCCTCAAGGATCGGGGGCAGAGCGTCTTTGCGGGTGGCCATCAGCGTGCTCCTTTGAAGCCGGCCTCGGCCATCAGGCGGTCAGAGCCGCCTTCGACCGCCTGTTCAAGTCGGGCCATGAATTCGGCATTGCTCAGCCCCGGTTCGATCGCGGGCAGAAATTCGATGCTGGCGGTGCCGGGCAAGCGCAGGATGCCGCGCCTGGGCCAGAACAGGCCGACGTTGGCTGCCACCGGATGGCAGGGCTGGCCAAGCTGCGAATACAAGGCGGCGGTGCCGATCTTGTAGGGCTTCGCTTCGCCCGGGGCGACGCGGGTACCTTGCGGGTAGATCACCAGTTGCCCCGGGCGTTCCTGCCCGGATTTCACATCGGCCATCATCTTGGTGATCGCCGCGCCACGGGCACCACGTTTGACCGGCACGCAGCCCATGCGCAGCGCGTACCAGCCCAGAATGGGGGCAAAGCGCAATTCGGCCTTCATGATGAACTTGGCGCGCGGCAGGCTGCCATAGATCAGGATGATGTCCAGAAAGCTTTGGTGCTTGCCGGCCACCAACGCTTCGGTCGTGGGGGGCCGGCCCCGCACTTCGGTGCGCAGGCCGCACAACAGGCGCAGCGAAAAGCGCACCCAACGGCAATAGGCATGGGCGGCGCGGGTGGCGCCATCGG
>JANMJC010000403.1:0-4149 GCA_031371185.1 Paracoccaceae bacterium
GGCCTGCGGCGGGATCGCGATGATGCGGCTGGCCGTGTTCGAGTCGGTAGGCCGGTTTCGCGAGGAGCTGATCGCGGGCGAAGAGCCCGAGTTGTGCGTGCGCATCCGCGCGCAGGGCTGGCAGGTCTGGCGGCTCGCCGCACCCATGGCCTGGCACGACGCCGCGATGACCCGCTTTGGCCAGTGGTGGCGGCGCAGCAAACGCGCCGGTCACGCCTTTGCCGAAGGGGCCGCCCTGCAGGGACGCTCGCCCGAGCGTCACTGGGTGGCCGAAACCCGGCGCACATTGGTCTGGGGGTTGGTCCTGCCGTTGGCGATCCTTGGGGCGGCGGCTTGGCAGCCGCTGTTCGGGCTGGCCGCGCTGGCCTATCCGCTGCAATGGCTGCGACTGGTGCGACGCGGCGGGCTGGAATGGGGCACCTTCAGCCTGTTGGGCAAAATCGCCGAGGCGCAGGGCGTGCTGGGCTATTGGGCGGGCCGGCTGACCGGGCGACGGCGCGGACTCATCGAATACAAATAACCGGGCAGGATATTGCCTTTATCCGAAATCATCGTGCAGCCCGACCCCGTTGGCAGGGGCAATCCTTGCCCCGGGGCGCAACGTGAATGCCCTGTTCCGAACGAGGGCACTGCGCGCTACCGCCCGTGCATCCGCTCGATATAGGCGCGCATCTCTTCGGCCTCTTGGCGCGCGTCGCGCAGACCTTCCATCGCGGCGCGCAGTTCGGCCTCGGTCTGGGCGATCTGGTTCATCAGGTCCTGCTCGCGGTTCTCAAAGTAGGCGATGGCCTGATCGCGCATCTCCTCGGCCTCGTGCAGGTTCTGGGCCAGCTTGTCCATCTCGCCCATGTCGCCGCCCGCGACCCGGGTGAACCGGTGCACCAGCCAGTAGGTGAACCAGCCCATGGCAAAGGCCAACAGCAGGATGATGGCCGTCGCGATGATGAATTCGGTGCGGTTCATGTGGTCTCAGCCTTGTGTGGGGGGGCGTGGCTTGGGCGCCATGGTTTTTTCCGCCGGCGCGACCGAGGGGCTTTTGTCGGCCGAAAAATCGGGCGCGTCGGGGCTGGGCGCATCCGGCTGGATCTCGACCTGCGGATTGCTCTCGGCCGGAGAGTTTCCGGTATCTCCGGCGGCGGGGGCCATCAGGTTGAACTCGATCCGCCGGTTGGCTTCGCGGCCCGCATCCGTGCCGTTGTCGGCAATCGCGATGCCTTCGCCGTAGCCCTTGGCGCTCATCCCCGAGACATCCACCTGACGTCCCTGCAGCGCGACCAGCACCGCCTCGGCCCGTGCCTGCGACAGGGCCAGATTGCCACCGTCCGATCCTTGGGCGTCGGTGTGACCGGCGATTTCCAGCCGAACCGGTCCGCAGCGTTCCAATGCCTTGGCGATCATCGCGATGATCTTGCTGGCATCCGCGTCGATTTCGGCCGAACCGGGGGGGAATTTGATCTTGTTGGCGGTCACGATGGCATCGACCGCCTCCGAGCATTCCAGGGCGGTGGGCAGGCTGGCCAGCGGGTCCAGCGCCTTGACATATTGCACGTCGACGCGAAAGGTCTGCCCCTTGCCCAACTGGTTCGACAGGATCTGCGCGATCTTGGCCTTGGCCCCCTGCGCCCCGGCAAAGCCTTTGACCTCGACCAGATCGGCGCGCACCAGAAGCGAGCCGTGGTGCAATTCGGCCAACGCTTCCAGCCCCGCCATGACCCGGATCGGCCAGCCGTCGGGCAATTCGGGGTCAAGCCGCGTCGCCATATAGACCTTGCCCGCCCCGAACCGGGCCTTGGCAAGACTTTCCACGGCGGTTTGCCCCAACTCGTCGGTCAGCCGTCCGCGCAATTCCACCTGGCCGGTGTCCTCGGCCTTGGTGGCGGTGAACTCTGCCGGACCCGCGTTCGCGTTCAAGGTCTTCTCGGCCAGCTTTGCATCCAGCGAAAAGACATCGGGCAGGGCTGAACGGAATTCGCCGACGACACGGTCATAGACATCCTGCGGCACGCCCACGCCGGCTTCAAGCGTCACATCGGCATCCGAAAAGGTGATCGTGGCATCGCCAAGCGAGGTGACCGCCGCGATCCCGGCCACGGTCGCACTTGCCCAACTGGGGCTGGGCACACCCAGACCGACGGTGCAGGTCAGCGCGTCGGTCTGGGCTCCGGCCGTCCCGGCGGCCGCCAGAATCTGCGCCCGGGCCTTTTCGCTGTCGGCAGAACAGGCATCAAAGCGGGCGCCCTTTTCGTCTTTCACAAAGCGCAAGGTGAAGGGCGTCAACACCGGGCGGGGGGCGGTGACATCTACGGCCACCTGAATTCCCGCCGGGCGAATCGCTTCCAGATCGGATACGAAAACACGCTTTTCCTGTTCCGAACCGGCAATGGCCGTGACCGTGACATGATCTGCCGCGACCGATATCTTGGCCCGGGGCAGGGTTTTAAGCGCCTCGACCGCAAAGGCGAAGGCCGCGCCCCAGGTTTCGGGTGCCGGATAGGCCGCCTCTTCCAGCATGTCCGACAGCAGGGCAGGCTCGACCAGGGCGGCTGCAGCCTCTGTCAGGGTCGCGCGGTCGGTTCCTTCGGGCAACAGGCCGATCAATTGAATGCCGTCGTCGTTGCGCAGCATCTCGATGGAAAAGCGCGGCGCTTCGATGGCCCGGGCCGGGGTCACCTCGAACTGGTCGCGCACGCGGGTGCTGTCCACCACCGAGCCCGCCAGATTGACGGCGCGGAACCGGGCGGCTTCGTTGGGGGCGGTTCCGGTCAGGCCAACCTGCAATCCGTTGGCCTCGACACTGGCCCAGGTATAGCCTTCGGCCAGCAGCCGCGAGGTGACCGCGCTGGCGGATCGGCTTTCGATCACCACGGCCGAAACCCAGGCGACCAGCAGGAACACGAGTGCCGCCACACCATAGGCCGCCGCGGACAGCAGCCCGTGGCCGGGTCGAAGGGTCTTGAAGTCAAGCGTCGGCAGGGGCAAGGCAGGGACTTCTCTGGCTGTTGGCGGCGCGAGGGTCGCGCGTCGTTTCATAGGGGGTGTGAACCGCGCCTGCAATCATGCCCAGGCGGCCAAAGCAAGAAACAGCGCAGCGATCAGCCCGCCGATGTTGGTGGCGCGGAAGGTGACCATGCAGGATTTGGGGTCTTTCAGGTCAAGTCCGCGCAACTGCCACAGCATGTGGGCGCCAAAGGCCCAGGTTCCGGCCAGCCCGATCAGCAGCGACAGCGCATGGCCCGGGCGCACCGGGGTCAGGATCACCGCCAGACTAAGCAGGACCACGGTCAGGGCCACAAAGCCGAACAGCCAGGCGCGCGAATTCTCGGCAAACAGCCGGGCGGTGGACTTGATCCCGATCAGGGCGTCATCCTCGACGTCCTGATGGGCATAGATCGTGTCGTAAAACAGCGTCCACGAAATGCCGCCAAGGTAAAGTGCCACCGCCGCCGGGGTGATCTGTCCGGCATGGGCGGCAAAACCCAGAAGCGCCCCCCAATTGAAGGCCAGCCCCAGAAACACCTGCGGCCACCAGGTGAAGCGTTTGGCAAAGGGATAGATCGCGACCAGCCCCAGAGAGGCGATGCCCAGAGCAACCGACAGGCTGTTGTATGTCAGCAGGATATAGGCGGCGATCAGCGCCTGCAGCGTCATCCAGACCAGTGCTCCGCGCAGCGTGACCTGACCCGAGGGCAGGGGCCGCGAGCGGGTGCGCGCCACCTGCGCGTCAAGGTCGCGGTCGGTGATGTCGTTCCAGGTGCAGCCCGCGCCGCGCATCAGGAATGCGCCTGCCCCGCAGGACAGGGCCAGCCACAGGTCCCACATCCGGAAACTGTCTGCCATCGCGGCCAGCGCCACCCCCCACCGGCAGGGAATGTACAAAAGCCAGGGGCCGATCGGCCGGTCCGCCCGCGACAGCCGCAGAAAGGGCCGCGTCGGGCGCGGGGCCAGACGGTCCACCCAATTGCCCGAATAGGCATCCGCGACCGATTGCGATTGCCCCTCTGGAATTTGCGGCGCTCCGGTCATAGGTTGGCTCTCATGTCAGAGGCGAAGGTCAGACTTTATGTAGAACAGCCGCTTGCGCCGGATCAGGTCGTAGCACTTGGGCCCGACCAATCCCATTACTTGTTTTCGGTCATGCGGATGACGGCG
>JANMJC010000406.1:0-9339 GCA_031371185.1 Paracoccaceae bacterium
CGGGAAAATTCTTCGCCCCCCTATCGCCTTTCTAAGGGTTCCGTCGATTGTCTCATTTTGCTAACCGTGTTTAACGATTACTTAACTCTGGACGGATCCTGCAATGGCTCAGGCAGTCATCCGAACCCTTGTACAGATAACGTTCTTGGCCCCCTCAACGGCGGCTTTCGCGGAAGATTGCGACCCCAACTTTACGGGAGCCTGCGTGCCCATAGCGTCTGACGTGGATTGCGCGGAAGGAAACGGCAACGGTCCGGCTTATGTCAGGGGGCCAGTCAAAGTCATAGGAACCGACATTTACAAGCGTGACCGGGACGGCGACGGGATCGCCTGCGACAAATAGGCGGTAGCGGTGGCCGAATTCCTTGCACGCAGGCTTCCTAGAAAATAGAACCGCGTCGGCAAAGCTTTTCGCGCAAGGACCTTCCCCCCATGAACATCCTGATCCTTGGCTCCGGTGGCCGCGAACATGCCTTGGCCTGGGCGGTCAAGCAGAACCCCAAGACCGACCGCCTGATCGTGGCGCCCGGCAATGCGGGCATCGCGCAACTGTGTGAAACCGCCGATATCGACATCCTCGACGGCGCGACGGTCGTGACCTTCTGCGAGGAGAACGCCATCGACTTCGTCATCATCGGCCCCGAAGCACCCCTTGCCGCGGGCATCGCAGATGCCACCCGCGCCGCCGGTCTCTTGACCTTCGGCCCCTCGGCCGCCGCCGCGCGGCTGGAGGCGTCCAAGGCCTTCACCAAGGAAATCTGCGACGCCTGCGCCGCGCCCACCGCCGCCTATGCAAGGTTCACCGAAGCCGCCCCGGCCCGCGCCCATGTGCAGGCCATGGGCGCGCCGATCGTGATCAAGGCCGATGGTCTGGCCGCCGGCAAGGGCGTGATCGTGGCCATGACCCTGCCCGAGGCGCTGGCCGCCATCGACGACATGTTCGGCGGCGAATTTGGCGCGGCGGGTGCCGAGGTGGTGATCGAAGAGTTCATGACCGGCGAAGAGGCCAGCTTTTTCATCCTGACCGACGGGGTGAATGCCCTGCCCATCGGATCCGCTCAGGATCACAAGCGCGTGGGCGTGGGCGACACCGGCCCCAACACCGGCGGCATGGGGGCCTATTCCCCGGCTCCGGTGCTGACCGACGCTGTCGCCGAGCGGGCGATGCGCGAAATCATCCGCCCCACCATCGCGGAAATGGCCCGGCGCGGCACGCCCTATCAGGGCGTCTTGTTCGCGGGCTTGATGATCGAAAACGGTCAGGCGCGGCTGGTCGAATACAACGCCCGCTTTGGCGATCCCGAGACCCAGGTGCTGATGATGCGGCTGGGAGCACAGGCGCTGGACCTGCTTTTGGCCACCGCCGAGGGGCGGCTGGATCAGGCCCGGGCCCATTGGGCCGACGATCACGCCCTGACCGTGGTCATGGCGGCAAAGGGCTATCCGGGGCCATATCGGCAAGGGTCGGTCATCAGGGGGTTGAACGACCTTCCCGAAGACAGCTTTCACATGGCCTTTCACGCCGGAACCCGCGCCACCGATGGCCAGATCACCGCCGCCGGGGGCCGGGTCCTGAACCTTACCGCGCGGGGCGCGACCCTGGCGCAGGCCCGGGCGCGCGCCTATGCCATGGCGCAGGCCGTCGACTGGCCCGAGGGGTTCTGCCGGTCCGACATCGGTTGGCGCGCGCTTTAGGGACCGGGGCACGCCGACACTGCGGCCGGGGTTGCGATCCGTCGATCCATCGGCTTGTCACCGGGGTTCCGTGACCCTAGTGTCGGGGGCAGAATGCCGCCCTTTGGTCGGGCCGGGTCTGACCTTCTATCCCCCTTCATCCCGTACCCCGCCTTACCCCCGGCCCGACAGACCCAGATGATGCAACCAGACATGAGGCAACGATGACGTCCAGACTCCGCACCACCTCGCAAGCCGCGCTTTTGTCGTTCGGGATCACCGTCGGGGCCTTTGTCCCGGCGCTTGTGACCCCGGTCGCGGCCCAGGCTCAAACCCTGCCCGCGCCCTACGTCTCGCGCGCGCTGGATGCTGTCCTGCTGCCGATCGACGACGCGGTGGCCGATGCTTTCGGCCTTGGACCCGATGCTTACGGCGCGCTGGTGCTGGCCACTCAACCCGGAGGCTGGGCCGACGCGGCGGGGATCCTTCCGGGAGATGTGATCGAAACCGTCCAGACCCGCCAGATCGCCGACCCGATCCAGATCGACGAGGTGGTTCTGTACTGGCTGAACCAGGGCATCAGCGATTTCGCCTTTGACATCTGGCGCGATGGGCAGTTGGCCAGTTCCTCGTGGACGATCACCGAGGACAGCTATTACCAGGTGATCGAGATCACCACGATTTCAAGCTGGTCCAGCTATTCCTCCGAATCCTTTTCCTATGAATCCTGGTACGCGGAGTATTCCGAGACGATCAGCGAAAGCTATTCCTCGTCGGAAACGCTGATCGAAGAGACCATCACCAGCGAGGAATTCACCAGCGAAGTGACCACGGAAGAAACCGTGACCGAAGAGACGGTGACGGAAGAGATGGCAACGGAAGAGACGGCCACCGAGGAAACGTCCACTGAGGAAACAGCGACCGAAGAGGTCACGACCGACGAGACCGCCACCGAAGACGCCGGGACCGATGGCGGCGCGGTCGATGACGGCGACACCGCAGGCACCGAAGACCCGGGGGCCGGGGATGCGGGCGCGGAGGACACGGGCGGAGATGCGGGTGGCGATGCCGGTGGCGATTCTGGCGGCGATGCTGGCGGCGATTCTGGCGGCGATGCCGGTGGCGATGCCGGTGGCGATTCTGGCGGCGATGCCGGTGGCGATTCTGGCGGCGATGCCGGTGGCGACGACGCGGGCTGATGCCGGTACCGGATCAAAGGCGGCGCGGTCCGGGCCCCGCGCCGCCGTGCGTTCGCGGGACATGACGGGCCAAGCGGGTGCGGAAATCAGAGCAATGCCGAAAGGGCGCAGCATGACGGTTGGCGTGATCCTGGGGGGGGTGGCCATTCTGGTGGCCCTGTGGTTCCTGTGGCCCCCGGCGCTGAAGACCTGGATCAAGCTGCCGGACGGGCGCAGCTATGCCATTGACCTGCCTGCCAATCCAAAGGACGCGCGCCTGATCCTGGTCCTTCATGGCGGGGGGGGCCGCCCGGGCCAGATCGCGCGCAATGCGCAGATGTCGGCCCCTGCCCTGGCGATGGGCTATGCGGTGGCCTACCCTTCCGGTTCCGGGCGTTTCGGGCTTTTGACCTGGAACGCGGGCTATTGCTGCGGCTATGCCCAACGCGAAAACATCGACGATCTGACCTTTCTGAACGCCGTGGCCGATGATGCCCGGGCCCGCTTTGGACTGTCGCCGCAGCCCTTCTACATCACCGGCATGTCCAACGGCGCGATGATGGCCGAAACCTTTGCCGCCCTGTATCCCGACCGGATCAGCGCGGCGGCGGCCGTGGCGGGCACGCTCGACCTTGGCCGCTATGCGCCCAAGGGCCCCGTGCCCCTGCTGGTGATCCACGGCACCGCCGATGAAAACGTGCGTCACGATGGCGGGTTTGGCAAAAACAGTTGGGCACGGGCCGATTTCACCCCGGTCGAGGCGGTGATGCAGGCCTTCGCCAAGCCCTATGGTGCCGGTCTGACCACCACCGACAGCCAGTCCGGCCCCCTGCGCAAGCGCCTCTGGCAGTTGGACGCAAAGACCGTTCTCAGCCGCCTTTCGATTCTGGGCGGCGGCCACCTGTGGCCGGGCGGGCGCCGGGCGGCCCGCGCGGGCGATGCCTCGGGCCTGTCGGCCACCGCCGAGATCCTGCGCTTTTTCGCGGACCACCCCTAGGACGGGGCGATTTTCGCCGCTGGATCAACCGGGCCGCATTCCCGTCATGCCCGACCGGCCCCGGACCCCGCAAGCCTTTCGGCCCCGCACCGGATGCAACGCCCCTTGCGCCCCCCCCATCCCCCGCATAAAGAGACGCCGATTTCGCAGGCAATGGGAGAGGTCCATGGCCCTACTGGTGATGAAATTCGGCGGCACTTCGGTGGCGGACCTGGCGCGCATCGAAAATGCCGCGAACAAGGTCCGGGCCGAGGTGGAACGGGGCTATCAGGTCATTGTCATCGTCTCGGCCATGTCGGGCGAGACGAACAAGCTGGTGGGCTATGTCGAAGGCACCTCGAAGCTGTATGACGCCCGCGAATATGACGCGGTCGTGGCCGCCGGTGAAAATGTCACGGCGGGGCTGATGGCGCTGCGCCTGCAGGAGCTGGATGTGCCGGCCCGGTCCTGGCAGGGCTGGCAGGTGCCGATCAACACCACCTCGGCGCATTCCTCGGCGCGCTTCATGTCGATCCCGCGCGACCATATCGACGCCAAATTTGCCGAAGGTTTCAAGGTGGCCGTGGTGGCGGGCTTTCAGGGTGTGTCGGCCGAGGGCCGCATCACCACCCTGGGCCGGGGCGGATCGGATACCACCGCCGTCGCCTTTGCCGCCGCCTTCGGGGCGGAACGCTGCGACATCTACACCGATGTCGACGGGGTCTATACCACCGACCCGCGCATCACCAAGAAGGCCCGCAAGCTGGACCGCATCGCCTTTGAAGAGATGCTGGAACTGGCATCTCTGGGGGCCAAGGTGTTGCAGACCCGTTCGGTCGAACTGGCGATGCGCTACAAGGTGCGACTGCGGGTGCTGTCCTCGTTCGAGGACACCGATGAGACTTCGGGAACTTTGGTCTGCGACGAGGATGAAATCATGGAATCGAAAGTCGTTTCTGGCGTGGCCTATTCGCGCGACGAGGCCAAGGTGACCCTGGTGCGCGTCGAAGACCGCCCCGGCATTGCCGCAGCGATCTTTGGCCCCCTGGCGGATGCGGGGGTGAATGTCGACATGATCGTGCAGAACATCTCGGCTGTGGGCGCGGGCAGCGCCAAGGGTGCCACGACCGACATGACATTTTCCTGTCCGACCAATCAGGTCGCCCGCGCCAAGAAGGCGATGGAAGACGCGGTGGCCAGCGGGACGATCAGCTTTGACGACCTGATCGTTGACGATGATGTCGCCAAGATTTCGGTGGTGGGCATCGGCATGCGCAGCCATGCGGGCGTGGCCGCCACGATGTTCAAGGCGCTGTCGAATGAAAACGTCAACATCAAGGTGATCGCGACGTCCGAGATCAAGATCTCGGTGCTGATCGATCGCAAATACATGGAACTGGCCGTGCAGTCGCTGCACGACGCCTTTGATCTGGACAAGGCCTGACGGCTTGGCGGGGTGCTGAAAAGCAACCCGCGCCGAACCCCAACTGCGGGCGGGCTCGGAAACCGCTCTGCGCGCTCCCCTTGGCCAAGGCCACCGCCGAGGTCACGCGATGCCTGATCCACCCTCTCGCCGGGGCTCAGGGCCCCGGCTTGCGGAACCGGTCAGGTTGCGGCGGGGACGATGCGGGCGGGGAAAGGCAAGGCCTTTCCTGATCCGCCGGTTCCCGGCCGCGGCTCATTTTCCCGCCGGGGAAACGGCCCAAAGTCACCTGCGGCAAACTGTCCGGGAAACAGCGGGGACAGTGGGCTCTTCCTTCCCGGCTCGTTTGCCGGGCATTGCCCTTCGAAACCGCCCAATATTCACCCCAGAGCCGCCTGCCCCCGGGCCCGCGTCACGATCCACACTCCCCAAGGCCGCGAACCTCGCCTATAGAGGGGGGCAAGACATATGGGACCTGAACATGACAGAGCGCAGCGAAAGTGACAGCCGCAAACTTCTGCGGCGCCTGCGTGACGTGCTTGCAACCCCCGCCAAGGGGCAGGACCGGCTGGACCAGATCACCCAGCAGATCAACGCCTCGATGCGCACCGATGTATGTTCGATCTACCTGTTCCGCGATCCCGAAACGCTGGAGCTTTGTGCGACCGAGGGGCTGAACAAGGATTCGGTCCACAAGACCCGGATGAGGCTGGGCGAGGGTCTGGTCGGGCGGGTGGCGCGCACCGGGCTGCCGGTGAACTCGGCCAATGCGCCGGCCGAAAAGGGTTTCCGCTTCATGCCCGAGACCGGCGAAGAGATTTTCTCGTCCTTTCTGGGCGTGCCGATCCAGCGGGTCGGCGAAAAACTGGGCGTTCTGGTGGTGCAATCCAAGAACGCCCGCGCCTATTCCGAGGACGAGGTCTATGCGGTCGAGGTCGTGGCGATGGTGCTGGCCGAGATGACCGAACTGGGCGCCTTTGTCGGCGACGGTTCGGCCATGGGGGCGCTGCACAAACAGCCCGTCACGCTGCGGGGCTCGCAGGGTCAGGAAGGCACCGCCGAAGGCCGGGTCTGGCTGCACGAGCCCCGCGTCGTCGTCACCAACCCCGTCGCCGACGACCCCCTGACCGAAATCGACCGCATCCGCGAGGCGGTGGGCGTGCTGCGCGTGTCGGTCGATGATCTTCTGGCCGCCGAAAGTCTGGACAAGGACCAGAAGCAGGTGCTGGAAGCCTACCGGATGTTTGCCCATTCACGCGGCTGGCTGCGCCGGATGGAAGAAGATATCCAGGCGGGCCTGTCCGCCGAAGCCGCTGTGGAAAAAGAACAATCCGCCGCCCGCGCGCGCCTTGAAAAGGTGCCGGACGCCTATCTGCGCGACCGGCTGCACGATCTGGACGACCTGTCGAACCGCCTGTTGCGCATCCTGACCGGGCAGGGACGCGACACCGGCGCCACCCTGCCCGACAATCCCATTCTGGTCGCCCGCAACATCGGTCCGGCCGAGTTGCTGGAATATGGCCGCAAGCTGAAAGGCGTGGTGCTGGAAGAAGGCTCGGTCGGCAGCCATGCCGCCATCGTGGCGCGTGCGCTGGCGATCCCCATGGTCATTCATGCCGAACGCATCACGACCCAGGCGCTGAACGGCGATGTGATTCTGATCGACGGCGATCAGGGGGTGGTGCATCTGCGCCCCGAAGAGACCATCACCCGGTCGTTCCGCGACAAGATGGCGATGCAGGCCAAGGCACAGGAACGCTATGCCTCGCTGCGCGATCTGCCCGCCCAGACGCGCGACGGTCAGCTGATCTCGTTGCAGATGAATGCCGGGTTGATGGCCGATCTGCCGTCGCTGGTCGGTTCGGGTGCCGAAGGGGTCGGGCTGTTTCGCACCGAACTGCAATTCCTGATCCGCAACCAGATGCCCAAACGCGACGAGTTGGCCCAGCTTTATGCCCGGGTTCTGGATGCGTCGCGCGGGCTGCGGGTGGCCTTTCGCACGCTGGATATCGGGTCGGACAAGGTGCTGCCCTACATGAAGCCCAACGACGAGCCCAACCCCGCGATGGGCTGGCGCGCGATCCGCGTCGGTCTGGACAAGCCGGGGGTGTTGCGGATGCAGCTGCAGGCGCTGATCCGGGCGCACAAGGGCCGCGCCTTGACCGTGATGTTCCCCTTCATCACCGAAATCGCCGAGTTTTCCGAGGCCCGCGCCCATGTCTTCCGAGAAATCCACCGTGAGAAATCCTTGGGTCATCCGGTGCCCGAGAGCCTTGCCATCGGCGCGATGCTGGAAACCCCGTCGCTGGCCTTCGCCCCCGAGGCGTTTTTCGAGGTGGTGGATTTCATCTCGATCGGCGGCAATGACCTGAAACAGTTCTTCTTTGCCGCCGACCGCGAAAACGAACGGGTGCGCCGGCGCTATGACACGCTGAACACCTCGTTCGTGAATTTTCTGGAACAGATCGTGGGGCGTTGCCAGCGCACCAACACGCCCCTGTCCTATTGCGGCGAAGACGCCGGCCGCCCGGTCGAGGCGCTGGCCTTTGCCGCCATGGGGATCCCGACCCTGTCGATGCGCCCGGCCTCGATCGGTCCGGTCAAGGCCCTCTTGCGCCGCGTCGATCTGACAGAGGCCCGGGATGTGATCGACCGCGCCCGGGCCGCCGGGGCCGATTGTCTGCGCCAACCCCTGATGGACTGGCTGGCCGATCAGCCGGAATGACCGGCCGCCACCCGGCGCACCCGCCTAAAAATTTTCTCGAAAATTTTTATCCGCTTGCGCGTCAGGCGCGGATGATCCGCGCGGGTTCGACCGCCTCGGCAAAGGCGGCGACAACCTTCTGCGCCCCGTGGCGCACTGACAGGCGCATCAGCGCAAAGCGGATGCGCGCCATTTCGCGGTAATATCCCAGATAGGCCGCGTTCAGCGCCGCCCCCGAAAGGGCCCCCAGAACCGGCACCGCCTGCGCCGCCAGCTTCTGGCCCATCGCTGCGGCAAGTTTCGGGGCGACGCTGGCGATCAGCCGTTGCAGGGCCGGGCCGGTCAGGGTCAGACGTGCCGACAGGAACCCCGAGTTGACCCCGTCATCGCGCGCAAGGGGCGAGCCTGCGGCAAAGACCTGCAGGCAGGCGGCCCGCACCGAGGGCTCGGCAGGATCGAACCCCGCCGCCCGCGCTTCGGCCTGAAGGGCGTTCAGGAACACCGCGATCGTCACCGGCAGTTCGGCCAACGAGGTCACGATCCCCCCCGCCCCGCCCGCCATGCCAGAGGCCATCGCCGCAGCCATCGTGCCGCGCCGCCCCAGTCCGGGCGCCATCGCGCCCGCGCCGAAGGCAAGGTTCAGCCCAAGGGCGGTGGCCCGTTCCACCTCGGCGCCGATGCGCGGTGGCAGGCCGGCCACATATTTCTCGATCCCGCCGCCCAGCCGGTTGACCAGTGAGATCAGCGGCCCGTTCGCCCGGACATAGGCACGGGCAAGGCCCGCGATCTCGGTTTCAAAGTCGGGGGCGGTCAGGGCGGGAAGCAGGGTCATGGCGTCAATGTGGGGGTGGGCGGGCGCGCGCGCAAGGTCCTTGCATCCGGGTCAGGTCGAGGGCGGGGTCGCTCCGCTGGCCTTGGTCACAGGGCCGCGCACCCCGGCCCAGGCCCCGGCCTTCAGCGCCAGTCCCAGAACGCGGTCGGGGTTGGTCGGCGGTGGCATGTCCACGTCTTGCAGCCGGAAGAAGCCAAAGCGGTTGTAATAGGGCGCATCGCCCACCAGCATGACCCGCTCCCATCCCAGACGCCGGGCCTCGGCCAGCGATTCGTTGATCAAAAGCCCGCCCAACCCCTCGCCCTGACGGGTCGGATGCACCGCGACCGGGCCCAACAGCAGCACATCCTCGCCGCCCACCTCGGCGGGCCAATAGCGGATCACGGCAGCCAAAGTGCCATCCTCATCCCGCGCCGTCAGGCACAGGGCCGCCACAGTCGGCACCCCATCGCGCAAGCGGTAAGATGACAACGCCGTGCGACCGGGCGAAAAGCACAGGTCGTACAGCGCCTCCACCTCCCACCAATCGCCCTCGGTTTCCTCTTCCAGCCT
>JANMJC010000423.1:0-1680 GCA_031371185.1 Paracoccaceae bacterium
GGTGGGAATGAAAACCAGATCCACCCCGACCGAGCCCAGAAGCGCGACATCGGCCGCTTCGGTGCGGGGGTACTGTTTCAGGTCCTCGGGGTTGTTGAACTGCATCGGGTTGACGAAGATCGTGGTGATGACCCGCGTACAGTCGCGTCTGGCCGCCCGGGCCAGCGACAGGTGCCCTTCGTGCAGCGCGCCCATGGTGGGCACGACGCCGATGACCTCGCCCGCCGCGCGCCAGTCCCGCACGGTGCCGCGCAGATCGGCAACGGTCCGCACGATCATGGTCACGGCTTGGCCCCCTTGGCGGGCACGACATCGGCAAAGGCATGCTCGGGGCCCGGAAAGGAACGGGCGCGGACCTCGGCGGCATAGGTGGCGATGGCTTCGTCTGCGGTCTGACCCAGTTGTGCATAGCGCTTGACGAATTTCGGTCGGAAGTCGGTGAACATGCCCAACATGTCATCGACGACCAGAACCTGCCCGTCGCAGGCGGCGCCGGCCCCGATGCCGATGGTCGGGATCGACAGGCCCTGGGTGATGCGGGCGGCAAGGCCCATCGGCACCTTTTCCAGCACCACTGCGAAGGCACCGGCCTGATCAACCGCACGGGCATCTTCCAAGACCTTGTCGGCCTCGCCCTCGCGGCCCACCACCTTGTAGCCGCCAAGGGTGTTCACTGATTGCGGGGTCAGGCCGATATGGGCCATGACGGGCACGCCGCGCGCCGTCAGAAAGGCGATCGTATCGGCCATATGCGCACCACCTTCCAGCTTGACCGCCGGGGCGCCGGTTTCGGTCATCAGCCGCGCCGCATTGCGATAGGCCTGGACCGGGCTTTCCTCATAGCTGCCAAAGGGCATGTCGATGACCACCATGGCCCGGGAGCAGCCCCGTACCACCGCGCGGCCATGCAGGACCATCATCTCCATCGTGACCCCGAGGGTCGAGGCCATGCCATGCAGCACCATCCCCACCGAATCGCCGACCAGCGCGATGTCGCAATGGGCATCGACCAGCCGGGCCACCGGAGTTGTATAGGCGGTCAGAACCACAAGCGGGGCCGTGCCCTTGCGGGCAAGGATATCGGGGGGCAGCACCGGGCGAAGGGGCGAAGTTGCACTCATGGCGTTGCTCCGTGGCGGCACTTTGGGATCCGGGGGGTCGGCTCTGGGCACCATAGGCCACAGTTGCAAAGGTTGCGCAAGATTTCCGCGCTGCACCGCGGCACGATTGCGCCCCCTTGACCTTGCCCCCCCTGCCATGCCGAATGCCCCGAAACGCACGGAGACGATGATGACCCTGATCGAGAGAGTGGAAGGTGGCGAGATTGCACCCGAGGTCACCCGGCCCGACCCCGCGCTTGTGCTGAAGGGCGACCCGGTTCACACGACCTGGAACGTCGAAACCCGCGACACGCTGTTTTGCGGGGTCTGGTCTTCGACCCCGGGCAAATGGAAGGTTCGCTATGACGAATGGGAATATGTCTATATTCATGGCGGCCATTCCATCGTGACCGATACGGCGGGTACCGCAACCCATCTGATGATGGGCGACAGTTACATCATCCGGCCCGGGTTTGAAGGCACCTGGGAAGTGGTTGAAACCACGACCAAGGATTATGTGATCATCGTCTGAAGGCGGTCGCCAGCGTTCGGCGCAGCCTGCCGCCCCAGAAAGGTGACA
>JANMJC010000438.1:0-1513 GCA_031371185.1 Paracoccaceae bacterium
CGCCGGTTTCATCTCGATGACCGTCGGCTACCTGCCCGATATGTTCGGCCACCGCGATGGTCTCGTCAAAGGCCTGATCGTGCAGCGGGCGGGCCTGATCCCAGACCGAGCCTTTGCCATGGCCGGGCTGATCGGGCGCAAACAGGGTCAACCGCCGCATCAGCGAGGCCAGACCGGCCCAGGCCCCGCCATGCGCCAAACTGCAATGCAGCGCCAGAACCGGACGCGGCGCGCCGCACTCGAAAATGCGGGTCTGGGGCAGGTGCGCAGGCAGGCTGTCGGCGGTCATGTGGCAACTTTCGCAAAGGACGCGCCCAGATGGAACAATGCGGGCGCGATGTGCAAGGCCCCGGCGCAGGACCCGGCCCGGAGATGCGTCCGGCCCGCCCGGTTTTCATGAAAATGTCATGGAATGGCAAGCCATCGGTTTGCAACCCCGAAGCCGGGTGGTAAGGCCAAGGCAACCCCGAATCTGGCCCAATCGGAGACCCCATGGCATCCCTGAACGAACCCAAGCTGATCACCGGCAATGCGAATGTTTCGCTGTCCAAGGCCATCGCGCGGCGGATGTCGATGCACCGCGGATCCCAGGTCAATCTGGTGGAGGCGCGGGTCGAACGGTTCAATGACCAGGAAATCTTTGTCGAGGTTTTCGAGAATGTGCGCGGCGAGGACATGTACATCATCCAGCCGACCTCGAACCCGGCGAACGACAACCTGATGGAGCTGCTGATCATGACCGACGCCCTGCGCCGGTCGTCGGCCAATCGCATCACCGCAGTCATTCCCTATTTCGGCTATGCCCGTCAGGATCGCCGCGCCAAGGCGCGCACCCCGATCAGCGCCAAGCTGGTGGCCAATCTGATCACGCGGGCGGGGGTGGACCGGGTGCTGACGCTGGACCTGCACGCCGCGCAGATTCAGGGGTTTTTCGACATCCCGGTCGATAACCTCTACGCAAGCCCGGTGTTTGCCCTGGACATCGAGCATCACTTCAAGGGCCAGTTGCAAGATCTGATCGTGGTGTCGCCCGATGTGGGCGGCGTGGCGCGGGCCCGGGATCTGGCCAAGCGGATCGGCGCGCCTTTGGCCATCGTCGACAAGCGGCGCGAAAAGGCGGGCGAAATCGCCGGCATGACGGTGATCGGCGATGTTCGCGGCAAGAAGTGCATCATCGTTGACGACATCTGTGACACCGCAGGCACTTTGTGCATGGCGGCTGAAACCCTGATCGAAGCCGGGGCGATCGAGGTGCATTCCTATATCACCCACGGGGTCCTGTCGGGCCCGGCGGTGGAACGGGTGACAAAATCGGTGATGAAATCGCTGGTGATCACCGATTCGATCGAACCGACCGAGGCGGTGAAATCCTGCCGGAACATCCGCATCGTGCCCACCGCGCCGATCTTTGCCCAGGCGATCCTGAACATCTGGGGCGGCATGTCGGTGTCGTCTTTGTTCGAGACCGAAACCTTGGTGCCGATCTACGAAGGCATGTATCTGCGCGAGTGAA
>JANMJC010000450.1:0-3357 GCA_031371185.1 Paracoccaceae bacterium
AATGCTCAGGCGGCGATCGACCAGCGCGCCATGGCGCGGCTGGCAGAGTTTCAGGGCATCATGCAGCAGCGCGTCGAGGGCGGTCTTTCGGACCTGAGCGAGCAGCAGATTCTGGATCAGCAACTGGCCGAAATGCGGGCGACCCTTGCTGCCGATCAGCGCACAGCAGCGGTGGCGGAGGATGAACTGGTCATGCTGTACGGCGCGCCCCTGACCGGCCTTGCCGGCATGGACGCCTTGCCCGCCGATGCGCCGGCGCCCGAGCCTTTGGCGGTGTTGCGCGCAAGGGGTCAGGCGGCGCAGAAGGTGGCGGGCGCAAAGATGGACCGCGCGGCGATCCTGCCCGGCCTGACCGCGCAGGCCGAGATTGGCGCGGATGGTGTGACGCCGGGCCTGGGTCTGGGCAGCGGGCAGATGCTGGGTCTGGGCACCGGCGCCAGTCTGGCCGCGCTGGACGGCATAGCGGATCTTGCGGCGCGTGACATTGCCGAGGCGGCGGAAACCGCCCTTCGGCGCATCGCCTCGCTGCAGAACGACATGGACACCCTGACCCTGCGGCAGGCCGAAGGGGCTGCGGTTCTGGCCCAGACCACCGGCAATCTGGAAATGTTCACCGAGCAGTACAAGGTCGGCCGCCGGTCGCTTCTGGAACTGGTCAGCGAATATGACCGCCATGCGCGGCTGGACCGCGATCAGGCGGCGTTGCGCTTTGAAATCGTGCTGAAACGTCTGTCGATTGCACGCGAACGCGGTGTTCTGGTGGACGGGGCAGTGATGTGACCGACCGCGTCGTCGCCTTTGACATGAATGCTGCCCGGGCGATTGGCGCGATCACGCCACAACCCCAAACGCAGCCGCGTGCCGTGGGGGATCAGCCCCCTGCCCCGGCCCCGCGTTTTCACCCCAAGGCCGAAGCGCGCGCGGCGCTGGCTGCGGTTTACGCCGGGCTGTTGGGCGGCGACATCGCGGTGCCCGATGTGGTGGAATGCCTGACGGCGGGCGGTGCTGATGCCGACCCCGACCTGTCGGATCTGGCGACTGCCCTGAACGCCCAAGGGATGCGGGCCCAGGTCTTTGACGTGGCCGAACTGGGGCCCGCGCTGTGGCCCGCGCTGGCCGAAATGGTGTCGGGTCAGGCGGTTCTGGTCATGGCGCAAGAGGCGGCCGGGCTGGTGATCTTTGACACCACCTGTGCCGATCACTGCGCCACCGTGGGCGTCGAGGAGTTTCAGGCGGTCTTCACCGGCCGCATTCTGAAGCTGACCTTGTCGCTGGCCGATCTGGAACAGCGCCATTCCGAAGCGCCCGCCCGCCAGCACTGGTTCTGGGGCGAGTTTCGCAATTACAAGCGCCCCCTGGTCGAGGTCGCGGCGGGGTCCTTCGTGGCGAACCTGCTGGCCGTAGCGGTGGCGATGTTTTCGTTGCAGGTCTATGACCGCGTGATCCCCTACAAATCCGAACCGACGCTGTGGGTTCTGGCCCTGGGCGCGGTGCTGGCCATCGGGTTCGAGGGGCTGTTGAAATATGCCCGCTCCAGCCTGATGGACATGACCGGCAAACGGATCGAAATGACCGTGCAGGCGCGGCTGATGCGCGCGCTTCTGGGAATGAAGGCCCAGCCCGGCAGCCGCAGCCCCTCTGCCCAGTTCAGCGCGATGCGCGAATTCGGCTCGGTGCGCGAATTCTTTACCGCGACCTCCATCGGCACTCTGGCCGACCTGCCGTTCCTGATCATCTTTCTGATGCTGGTGGCCTCGATCGGTGGCAATATCGTCTGGGTTCTGGTGATCGGCGGCATCCTGATGGTTGCCCCCGGCCTGATGTTTCAAAAACGCATGGTGGCGCTGACGGCGGCGACCCAAGGGGCCAACACCCGCGCGACGCGGATGCTTTATGAGGCGGTGTTCGAGGCCGAAACCCTGACCACGCAGCGTGGCGAAGGCCGGGTGCAGCGGATCTGGAGCGAGTTGAGCGCCGTATCGGCCCTGCGGACTTCGGATCAGCGCAGGCTGACTTCGATTCTGGGCTATTGGGCGCAGGGCGTGCAGCAGGCGACCTATATCACCACGGTGGTGGTAGGGGCCTATCAGGTGTTCGCAGGCAATTTCACCGTGGGCACGATCATTGCCATCGGCATTCTGACCGGGCGCACCCTGGGCCCCTTGTCGCAACTGTCGGCCACTCTGGCGCGCTGGTCGAACGTCAAGGCGGCGCTGGACGGGCTGGAGCCGATTGCGACATCGACCCAGCATGAAGAGGCGGAACGGCACTATCTGCGCCGTGACCGGCTGGACGGGGCGTTCGAATTGCGCAGCCTTGAGTTTCGCTATGACCCGATGGCCGGTCCGACGGTGGAGGTTGGCGCGCTGGTGATCCCCAAGGGGCAAAGCGTGGCGGTGCTGGGGTCGAACGGGTCGGGGAAATCGACCCTGCTGCGGCTTTTGGCGGGGATCTATGACCCCACGGGCGGGCGGATTCTGTTGGACGGGGTCGATATTTCACAGATCCATCCGCGCGACCTGCGGCGCAATGTCGGCTATCTGGGGCAAGAGGTGCGGCTGTTCTCGGGGTCTTTGCGCGACAACCTGAACCTCAGCCAGTTGGAGCGTGACGACGCCCGCATGTTCGCGGCCCTGGATTTCGCGGGCCTTGGGCAATTCGTGCGCAGCCATCCGCGCGGCCTTGACCTTGAAATCCGCGAGATGGGCGAAGGCCTGTCGGTGGGGCAGCGCCAGTCGATCGGCTGGGCGCGGCTGTGGTTGCAGGACCCCGCGATCGCAATTCTGGACGAGCCGACGGCGGCGCTGGACCAGACGCTGGAGGCCACATTGGTCAGCCGGCTGAAGCTCTGGCTTGAAGGCCGTACTGCGATCATCGCAACGCACCGCGTGCCGATCCTGCAACTGACGACGCGCACGCTGATCCTGCAGAACGGTCGCGTGGCGGTGGACGGGCCGCGCGACGCGGTGCTGGCGCATCTGGCGAAAGCCCCCGCAACCGCCGGAGGAAAGCCATGAGCCTTGCGGTCTATGATGACGGTTTCGAAGACCGGATGCGCGGCCCCAGCCTGATCATCTGGGCAATCGCGGCGGCGGTGGCGACCTTTCTGATCTGGGCGGCCTTTGCCTGGGTCGACGAAATCGTGCGTGCCAAGGGGCAGGTCGTGCCGTCGTCCCGTCCGCAGATCATCCAGAACCTTGAGGGCGGGATTCTGGCCGAGCTGAACGTCAGCGAAGGCGATATCGTAGAGCCGGGGCAGACCATCGCCCGGCTGTACGGCACCAATTATCAGGCGGCGGTGGACGAGATTTCCGACCAGATCGCCGCGCTGGAAATTCGCCGGATGCGGCTTCAGGC
>JANMJC010000512.1:0-2735 GCA_031371185.1 Paracoccaceae bacterium
CTGGCCGCCGTCAGGTCCGATCTGGTGATGTGACGCACCCCCAGATCCACGCTTTTGCGGGTGACGAGTTGACGCACGGTTTCCGCGTGGCGTTCGATCTGGTTGCGGATCGCCGTGCGGATGAAGTCGCTGCGGTTCGAATAAAAGCCTTCCTGCACCAAAAGTTCGATCTGGCCCAGATCGACGAAGCCGAGGTTGAGGGTCAACATTTCGGAATCAGGCGCCTTCGACGGTGAAACAAGCTTTGGTTTCGACATTTCACATCCCCTGGGCATCTGTCTGGATGGTATATGGAGTATCTCGATCGCGAAGCAAGCCCCTTCGCCTTGGATGCGCGGGACTGCGCGCAAGGGCAGGCACGCCAAAACCCGCAAAGGCGCCGCAGTTGACGGGGCGGTCGTGACCATCGGCCTCGCCGCAACGACCAACCCTACGGTGGCAGCACCGACCGCGCCCGATCGGACCCGATGCGTCATGGTGCGCCGCAGGAATCGGCCCGGCGCAGGCGGTGCTGAATGAATGGTCGGTCTCCGCGGGCGGCCACGACAGAGCCGGGCTGGAACGCAACGCCCGGCTGGACCGTGACAGGCTTGCGCCAACGAAGGCTGCCCTTGTCGCCCAGGTGGCAGCCGCTTGCATGCACCGGGCAGCCGCCCGGACTGGATCAATGTTCCATGGCAGGGTATCGGGTCGAAGGGCGGTGATACACCGACGCGGTGGGGCGGGGCCCGGGGTGCCACGACGGCTTTGTGCGGCGAACCACCGCCGAACCCGGGAACAGGTCAAGGGGGCGACGATGATCAGGCTGGAAGTGGCGGTGGATGATCCCCTGGGATTGGCGGCGGCGGTTGCGGGCGGGGCAGACCGGGTCGAGTTGTGCGCGGCGCTGGAGATCGGCGGGCTGACGCCCTCGGCGGGGCTGATGACGGTTGCGGCGGGCTGCGGCTTGCCGGTTCATGCCATGATCCGGCCACGCTCGGGGGGGTTTGTCCATACGGAAGAGGAGCTTGCGGTGATGTGTCACGACATCGCGGCGGCGCGCAAGGCGGGGTTGGCGGGGGTGGTGTTTGGCGCCTTGACGCCGGCCGGCGGGCTGGACATTGACGCGATGGCCCGTTTGTGCGCGGCGTCGCGCGGTATGGGCGTGACGCTGCACCGGGCCTTCGATCTGGTGACGGACTGGCGGGCGGCGGTTGATCAAGCGGTCGATCTGGGGGTGGAGCGGATCCTGACCAGCGGCGGGGCGACCCGCGCGCCGGACGGGGCGGCGCGGCTGGCCGAGGTGATGCTTCATGCCCGGGGCAGGATCATCGTGATGCCGGGGGCGGGGATTTCAGCCGCCACGATCGGGGCGCTGGCGGGGTTGCCGCTTTGCGAGGTTCACGCCAGTTGCGCGGGCCCGGTACAAGGCGACGCGCGGGATCTGGCGATGGGATTTTCGCTGGCGGGCGCCCGACGAACGGACGCGGCGCGGGTGGCGGCGCTGAAAGCGGCGCTTGCCACCCTGATGTGAGGGACGGGTGCCCGCCATTTGGTCAACCACGCCTGTCACCTCCTGCTTCTTTGTTAATATTCCGTTAAACCGAATGTTCCCGCTTGACCGTTTGGCCGGGCAGGTGACCTACTCTTTGCATCGCAACGGGGTTTTTGGATTGCGGGAATTTCAATAGGGGGGTTATGAAATGGCGACTGTGAATTTGACTGGCGGATTTGCGCAACTGGATGGCTGGGCAGGCAATCTGTTGAACGGTGAGGGGGCGACGATCGCCACCAAAACCGCAACCACCTTTACCTTTACCTATCCGCCGGGGCATGAATTTGCCGGCTATAGCGTGACGGTCAAGGGCAGCGGCTTTGTCTATGACGGGTCAGAGCCGATTGGCGGCACGATGACCGGGATCACCTTCAAGGACGATACCGGGACGACGATCCTGAGCATCAATGGTCTGGCGGCGGGCACGCCCGCCAGCGATCTGAACCTGTTTTACGCCAATGTCTTTGGCTGGACCGACCCGAATGGCGCATCATCGGGGCCTCAGCAAAAGAACGCCTGGTCGCAGATCCTGATGGGCGATGACGTGGTGAACGGCACCTCGGGCGATGACAATCGCGGATTTCCCGGGGTCAACGCGGGCAACGACGTGTTCAACATGGGCGACGGCCAGGATTGGGTGCTGGGCGGCATGGGGAACGACACCATCAACGGCGGCAATGGCTATGATACGTTGAGTTTTGAAGAGACGCATTGGAACGAAGGCATTCCGATGGTGCGCGGGATTGATGCGAACCTGAACACCGGAGTGATCCTGGATCCCTACGGGTTCAAGGACAAGGTGACGGGGGTGGAAATGGTTGTCGGGTCGTCCTATGCCGATGTTTTTGTCGGGGACGCCAACAACAACACATTTTCCGGCGGGCGCGGCAAGGATTCGATGAACGGGGGCGCGGGCGATTTTGATCGGGCGCAGTATCAGGACGATCAATGGCGTGGGGCGTCGCGCGGCATCGTGGCTGACCTGGCTGCGGGCACCATTCGCGATGGCTTTGGCAATGTGGATAGCGTGACCAGCATCGAGCAGGTCTGGGGGACGCGCTATAACGACACGTTCAACGGGTCTGGCGCGCAGGAAGTCTTCGCGGGCGGCAATGGCAAGGACACTTTCGACGGCAAGGGCGGCAATGACTATGTGCACTTTGACGACAACTTTGCCGATGTGAACCAACACGGGATCAAT
>JANMJC010000516.1:0-4761 GCA_031371185.1 Paracoccaceae bacterium
ACTGCCACAGACCGTCCAGGCCCAGACAGCCCGGCATGATCGGGTTGCCGGGAAAGTGGCAGTCAAAGAACCACAGATCGGGGGTGATATCGAACTCGGCCACGACATGACCCTTGCCGTGCAACCCGCCGTCTTCCGAAATCTCGGTGATGCGGTCCATCATCAGCATCGGGGGCTCGGGCAGTTGCGCATTGCCGGGGCCGAACAACTCTCCGCGCGCGCATCTAAGAAGGTCGTCCTTGCTGAAACTTGACGGAAACAAACCCATGCTTGGCCGAACTCCTCCTTGGCTTTTGCCAGTCGTACCAGAGGCGGGGCGGGGGAAGCAAGGGCAGGGCGGCACCCGGCGGTGCGAAGGGGGGCCGCGATCCTTGGACGCAGGGCGCGGATTTCCGTTTGAAATCGAACCGCCTTCCTTGGTATGATGCCCGCGATGACCCAGATCAGACGCCCGGCCCCTGTATATTTGAGCCCAACCGAATGGTTGGCGCGCGGGCATTTGCGCCCCACACGGCAGCGGCTG
This sequence comes from Paracoccaceae bacterium, assembly GCA_031371185.1. GTDB lineage: Bacteria > Pseudomonadota > Alphaproteobacteria > Rhodobacterales > Rhodobacteraceae > CAIYZT01. The sequence goes on from JANMJC010000516.1 coordinate 524, forward strand.
GCGCTGGCGGAATTGCTGGTCGGCGACGGTCAGGACCGCCATGTCACCGCCGAGGGGCTGTATGGCGCGGCCGCATTGGCGGGCGACAGGGTCAGCCTTGCCACCGTTTACAACACGCTGCGCGCCTTCTGTCAGGCCGGCTTGTTGAACGAGATCGTGGTCGACGGCGCGCGCAGCTATTTCGACACGCGCATGGACGATCATCCGCATTTCTATTGGGAAGACGACAGTCGCCTGACCGACGCCCCGGCCGAGGATCTGAAGATCGCCGCCCTGCCGAAGGCCCCCGAGGGCATGGAAGTGTCGCGCGTCGAAGTGGTGATCCGTCTGCGCCGGGCCTGATCCGCGCCGATTCAGGTCGGCAGCATCAAAACCACTGCCCCGGCTCCATCAGCCCCAGATCCATCAATTGCTGGCTGTGCCATTCGAACGGCACGGTGTTGTGCCAGCGAAAGGTTGAAATGTCGAACATAGACCCCGCATTTGACCGCAGCGCCTTGGCGGTGCGAAAGCTGGCGATGGCGGTGGTGATGTTGTGGTGCCAGGGGCAGGCGTAGGTGTTGTATTCCTCGTCCGAAAAGGTGAAATCGGGCCGCAGTTCCAGCCCCGGTCGGGCGCGGAACAGCGCGATCCGGTCGATCTTGCGACGTGTCGCGGGAACATGCTCTTCAAAGCGCCAGCGCAGACCGCCGAAAAAGTCCAGTTGGCGTTCCTTGGGATGATTGTGATTGCCCGCATCGGGCCGTCCAAGGGCGTAATAGCCCGACCGGTCCAGATGCGCGCTTTCCAGCGACACGGCATTGGGAAAGGCGTTCAGATCGTCGGCATAAAGATCGACGACATAGCTGAGAACGGCGTCGCGGCGCTCTTCGGTGTGAAAGGCCAGAAGCTCGCGGATGGTGCGGGTTTCACAGAAGGGGTGGAACAGGTATTCGGCGTTGAAGCAGTAATACAACCAGACCCCCGGCGTGGCAGCGCCGTTCAGCCGGTTGACCGCGTTCAGAAGGGCGCTGTCGGCAAAGACGTCATAGGTGACGCGGCTGATGCGTGCCTCTAGTTCGCCCGGAAGCGTCAGGGACGGGTCGGCGAGCAGCACAAGATGGGTGAACCCCGCCTCAAGATGATGGCGCACGGTGGTGTCCAACTCGACCCCGTCTTCGGCAAAGACGATGGCCAGGGGGCCCTTGGCCAAGGCCAACGGCGCGCCTGTGATGAAATCCTCAAGTGAAGCGAATGTCATGCCCGTCCTGTCTGCCACCTGGTTCCGGTTTGGCGCAGAATCGGTTAACCGGGCGTGCAAAGCAAGCCGCTTGATGATGTTTCGCGCCGACCCGACGTTGCGCCCTTGTGCCCTTTGGCCTATGGGAAGCGGCAGGAACGGGTGATCCATGACCGACACAAAGCACAGCGACCCCAAGAAGCTGTTCATCAAGACCTATGGCTGTCAGATGAACGTCTACGACAGCGAGCGGATGGCCGAGGCCATGACGGCGGACGGCTATGTGCTGACCGAAACCGCCGAAGACGCCGACATGGTGCTGCTGAACACCTGCCACATCCGCGAAAAGGCCAGCGAAAAGCTGTTTTCCGATCTGGGCCGCCTGCGTCCGTTGAAAAATGCCAAACCGGATCTGAAGATCGGGGTGGCGGGCTGCGTGGCCCAGGCCGAGGGGGCCGAGATTCTGCGGCGGATGCCGCTGGTCGATCTGGTGGTCGGCCCGCAGGCCTATCACCGGCTGCCCGAAATGGTGCGCTCGGGGCGCCAGCAGGTCGATACCGAATTTCCTTCCGAAAACAAGTTCGACCTGCTTCCCCAGACGCGCGCGAGGCGCGGCCCGGCGGCCTTTCTGACGGTGCAGGAGGGCTGCGACAAATTCTGCGCCTTCTGCGTGGTGCCCTATACGCGCGGCGTCGAAGTCAGCCGTCCTGTCGAGCGCATACTGGACGAGGCCCGCAATCTGGTCGAGCGCGGCGTGCGCGACATCACGCTTCTGGGCCAGAACGTGAACGCCTATCACGGCGCGGGGGCGGGCGGCGATGTGACCCTTTCGGGTCTGATCCGCGCCCTGGCGCGCCTCGACGGGTTGGAGCGGATCCGCTATACCACCAGCCACCCCAACGACATGGACGACGACCTGATAGCCGCCCATGGCGATCTGCCCAAGCTGATGCCCTATCTGCACCTGCCGGTGCAGTCAGGATCGGACCGGATCCTCAAGGCGATGAACCGCAAGCACACCGCGCAACACTACCTTGATCTGGTCGCCCGTATCCGCGACGCCCGTCCCGACATTCTGTTGTCGTCGGATTTCATCGTGGGCTTCCCCGGAGAGACCGACCGTGACCATGAAGAGACCATGGAGTTGATCCGGGCCGTCGGCTTTGGCATGGCCTACAGCTTCAAATATTCCGCCCGTCCGGGCACGCCTGCCGCCGAAAAGCCGGGCGTGGACGATGCGGTCGCGGATCCGCGCCTCTATGCCCTGCAAGCCCTCGTCACCCAGCAACAACGCGCCGCCCAGGCCGCCATGGTCGGGCGGGAGGTCGGGGTTCTGTACGAAAAGGCCGGGCGAATGGAAGGCCAGATGATGGGCAAATCGGACCACCTGCACGCGGTCCATGTCACCGACCCCGGCGCCCGGCCCGGTGATCTGGTGCGGGTCCGAATCTTAGCTTCGTCCGCGAACTCTTTGGCGGGCGAGAGAATTTCGGGATTCTGAACTTTGGGCCATTGTTTCCGGTCTGAAAACAGTGCGACGGGATTCGTCCTTTTGTCCGGCTCGTACGCAACACTTGGTGTCTTGTCGGGCAAAAATTCATAGATTTCGCTTTACTTCGATAGGCATGGCAGGCAAATCTTTGCCCAAGAAAAGTCACAATTATTTGTCCAGGGGGGGCTGCACCGTGGGACGTTTCACCAGCACGATGCAAAAGTTCATGGCCGGGATCGCGTTGATCGCCGGGTTGAACATCGCAACGGGCGCGATAGCGCAAAACCAGCCGGAAATTGCCGGCAAGATCGAATGGGGCGTCTGGATCGACGACGACGGCTGCATGCACTGGTGGGCCGATGGCGGTCTTGAAGGCTATATGCTGGACCGGGTCGATCCCAAGACCGGAAAGCCGATCTGCCTGAAAAAGAACACCTGTCTGGTGGAAAACACCGACACCCTGTTCGCCACCGACAGCGCCAAGCTGACCACGGACGGCCGCCGCCGGCTAAGCGGTTTCTTCCAGTCCGGCGGTGCCTTTGGCTATGCCATTTACGGCCATACCGACAGTCGCGCGTCGGATGAATACAACATCGACCTGTCGCAGCGCCGCGCCCATGCCGTCGCCGAAGTGGCCCGGTCCACAGGCGCCATGGTCGAGCGCGAGATCGGCTTTGGTGAGCGTTACCCGGTCGCGACGAATTCCTCTGCAGCAGGCATGCAGAAGAACCGTCGTGTCGAAGTCATCTGCTACACGTGGTGAGGAACATGACACAAACAAACTTCATCGGCGTCAGCCTGTTGGGTGCGGTCCTGTTGTCGGGCTGCGTTGATGGCCTGACCCCTTACCGTCAGGGTCCCGATACCGTGATCGCAACCGCGGCCGACCGGGGCACCGACAAGATCGGCCTGCAAAACGGCGATGCGGCCATTGCCTATGACCCCGATGGCTGTCAGGGCTGGATCATTGATGATGGCGTCGAAGGCTATTCGGGCCGCCGCTATGATCCGGCAACCGGCCTGCCGGTCTGCAACGGCCTCTACCCGCCGGGCACCGTGCTGGGCAATTACCAAAGCCAGTCGCCGGGAATCAACGACTATGTGCCCGGACACCAGACCGATCTGGTCTATGTCGACAACGGCTCCACCTACTGGACCTACCCGCAAAGCTATGTAAACACCAATCCGGTCGACACGGTTCCCGACAATCAGTGATCCCGCGTCAGCGGACAATCCGAAATCAGGCTACGGCAGCCCGCCGTAGCCTTTTTCGTTGCGAAATCAGAAAGTTGGTGCGTTCCGACTGTCACAATACCGGCATAATCCCCGCTTTATTCTGACAGGGCCAAATCTGTGCTTGCCAGCGGGGGACAGGGGTTTCACACTGGTCTTGCACCCTGACCGGAAGGAGAGACTTTTTGGGCATCAGCGCGCTGACCCCCCCGTCGCAGTCCAACGAATTGGTCGAAACCATCGTTGAGTTTCCAGACAACCGCCTGCTGATCGGGCTTTGCGGCGAGTTTGACC
>JANMJC010000523.1:0-2358 GCA_031371185.1 Paracoccaceae bacterium
GTTGACATCGCGGTAAAGCACGCCTCGACAAGCGCCATGGTCTGGAAGGCATCCTCGACCCCCGAAAACAGCGCGGCATCCTCGCCTGCGTCATAGCGTTGCAGGTTTCGCATGGGGCCCATGAATGCCTCGATGAACCAACTGCCGGTCAGGGGCACCTGGCCCCAGGTGCCGCCGTTCGGGCAGAACCACAATTCATCCGCCTCGCCGTTGGGATAGTCGAAGCACACGCCAAGCTTGACCATGATCGCGCCCTTGGTGCCCTCGATGCGGAACCATGCCGACTGAAACTTGCGCCCGCCCTGATGGTTGTGATTGATGCTCATCACGCCGCGCCGAAGATCGCCGTAATCCAGCAGAACCGAGGTGCGGGTCTGTGCCAGCCCCGGCGCGCGCGGATCGGGCAAGGACCGTGCGAAGACACCCCTGGGCGTGCCAAAGACCGCGCGGATGCTGTCCAGATAATGGACCGAATGCACCAGCAATTCGACGCGGGGCATCGGCAGCAGGAAGGGAAACAGATGCCAGGGCGTGAAGATGTTCAGGTGGACCTCCAGGTCCAGGGGGTCGCCGATCAGGCCGCCCGCAACCGCCTGTCGCGCCGCCATCATCATCGGCGAAAACCGCAGTTGAAAGTTGACGGCGGCCTTCAGGCCCTTGTCGCGACACATCTGCCGGATCGCCCGGGCCTGAGCAAGATCGGTCCCCATCGGCTTCTGGATCAGAACCGCCGCGCCGTTCGGCAGATCGGGCAGGACCCGGGTGATCGCATCGGGCGGCACCGCAAGGTCGTAGACAACCGAGGTTCCAAGGGCCGCAGCCGCCTCTGCGACATTGGAAAAGACCTGCGGGATGGTGAAGTCGCGGGCCAGCCCGGCGCTGCGGCTGGCGTCCAGATCGGTGACGCCCTGAACCGCCAGACCGGCCATGGCATAGGCCGGCAAGTGGGCATCGCGCACGATCCCGCCCGCCCCGATGATCACGATGGGCTTGGGCCTGCCGGGCGCGGGCCAGTCCTGAACCAGGGTTTCGATCATGGTTCCGGCCTCTTGGCGACCAGCAGGACATGCTCGCAATACATCACCGTCTTGCCGTGCTGGTTCAGCGTTTCGCAGATTTCCACCACCTGCCCGTGACCCGGGCGCTTTGCGTCGTCGGCCTTGCGGCCGATCGTCACCGTGGTGCGGATCGTGTCCCCCGCGAACACCGGATTGGGAAAGCGCAACCTCTCGTAGCCATAGGTCATGGCATGGGGATTGATCTGGGAGGCCGTCAGCCCGATGCCGATCGCAAAGGTCATCGTCCCGTGCGCGATGGGTTTGCCAAAGGGCTGCGTGCGGCAGAACTCGGCGTCCATGTGGTGCGGGAAAAAGTCGCCGGAATGGCCCGCATGCACCACGATATCGGTCTCGGTGATCGTGCGGCCCAGGGTGCGACGGCAATCGGCGATCCGGTAATCCTCGAAATACTGCGGGTGTTCCATTGACATCTCCTTGGCCAAACTTTCGCATATGAAATTCTATTTGACAAGTGAAAGCTGGAGGATCACCCTGAGAACCGGGGCCCGCGGCAGTCAGCGGGTCGCACGGCATGGGGACGAAATGGCGGAAATCGGCATGCATCCAAGGGGTTTACCGGGACTTCCCCCGGCACATGCCGCGATTCCCGTGTGGAATGCCGAGAACTGGTTTTATGAGGATTTCGCCATCGGTGACAAAATCCGGTCGATCCGGCGCACCATTGCCGAGGGTGAGTCGATGGCGTTCAACTCTTTGGTGATGGACCATCACCCCTATGTTTCGGACGAACGTTTCGCGGTGGAAGAGGGGGTCTTTGGTCGCCGGCTGGTGGCCGGTGCCTTTGTCTTCTCGCTTGGGCTGGGGTTGGCCGCCACGAATTGCCTGAACTCGTTTTCCTATGGCTATGACCGCCTGCGGTTCATCAGGCCGGTGTTCATCGGGGACACGATCTACACCATCCGCGAAAACCTGTCCAAACAGGTGCACAATCTGACGATGGGCAAGCTCAGGGTCAGCTACTCGGTCTTCAAGGGCGAGGGCGAGCTTGTGCTTTATGCCGAACATCTGTTGACCGCGCTGTACCGCGACGCGGCGCCCTTTGCCGCCGAGGCCCGGGCCAGAATGGCCGATAAGGAGGCCGCCCGTGGTTAGGTTGCGCGGCATGACCTGGGACCACCCCCGCGGACATGATCCGATGGTGGCCACCTCTGCCGCCTATGCCGCAGCCCATCCGGGGGTCGAGATCACCTGGGAAAAGCGGTCCTTGCAGGCCTTTGCCGACCGCCCGATTTCCGAGATGGCCGAAACATATGATCTGATGGTCATCGACCATCCCCAT
>JANMJC010000532.1:0-2258 GCA_031371185.1 Paracoccaceae bacterium
CCCGATCTGGCGGCGCGTCCGGATGAAATCGGCCGGCTGTCGATTGCGATGCGCGGCATGGTGACGGCGCTGTACGACCGCATCGACGCCAACGAACAGTTCGCCGCCGATGTCAGCCATGAGATCAAGAACCCGCTGGCCAGCCTGCGCTCGGCCGTGGGGTCGCTGCGCATGGTCAAGAAGGACGAACACCGCGAAAAGCTGCTGGACGTGATCGAACACGACGTGCGGCGGCTGGACCGGCTGGTCAGCGACATCTCCAACGCCTCGCGGCTGGATGCCGAACTGGTCAAGGAAGAGGAAGAGCGGTTCAACCTGTTGCACATGCTGGGCAATCTGACTGACCATCTGGGCGAGCAGGCGAACCAGAAAGGTGTGGAGTTCATCACCGACTTCCCGCCGGAACCGATCCAGGTCAACGGGCTTGAGGCGCGTCTGGCGCAGGTCTTTGTCAACCTGATCACCAATGCGATCTCGTTCTGCGAAGACGGCGATGCGGTGCGGGTCTGGGTGCGCAAACGCGAAAACCGCGTGCTGGTGGTGGTCGAAGACACCGGCCCGGGCATTCCCGAAGCCGCTTTGAAGAAGGTGTTCAAGCGGTTTTATTCCGACCGGCCCGAAACCCATTTCGGCAATAATTCCGGTCTGGGCCTGTCCATCTCGAAGCAGATCGTCGAGGCGCATGGCGGCGTGATCTGGGCCGAAAACATCCGCCCGACCCAGGCCGACATCACCTCGGAACCCCTGGGCGCCCGCTTTGTCGTGGGCTTGCCGGTGTGACCTTGGGCGACGGCCCCCAGGGTCAGACCCTGCATGCCACAACTGTCGCCGTTCATGGCAGCGCCCTTTTGATTCTGGGCCCCTCGGGGGCCGGAAAATCGTCGCTGGCCCTGCAGATGCTGGCCCTGGGCGCCGACCTTGTGGCGGATGACCGCACCCGCCTGACGCTGCGCGACGGTCAGATCTGGGCCGAAGCCCCGCCCGGCCTGCCCCCTGTGATCGAAGCGCGCGGTCTGGGCCTTCTGCGCGCCGACCGGCTGGTGCGCGCGCCCTTGGCCTTGGTGGTCGATCTTGAACAGCTTGAAACCCAACGTCTTCCGCCTCTGCGCCACTATCCCCTGTTCGGCCTGTCTTTGCCGCTTGTCTTTCGACTGGACCAGCCCCACTTTCCATCAGGGCTGATGCTGGCCCTCAAACATGGGCTGGCGGCCTAGGAATGACGGTAACCCCAACTGGCGACCGAACGGGCGAACACCGCCTGGTCTTTGTCACCGGCCCTTCGGGGGCGGGGCGGTCGACGGCCATTCATGCCATGGAAGATCTGGGCTACGAGGTGATCGACAATCTGCCCCTGTCCTTCATCCCCCGCCTGATCGACGGCGCCCCGCTGGACCGGCCGATCGCCCTGGGCGTCGATGCGCGCAACCGCGATTTCGCCGCCACCACCCTGATCGAGCTGATCGACAGCCTGACCCGCGACCCGCGCGTGCACCTTGAGATCCTGTATCTGGATTGCGCCCCGGCGGTGCTGATCCGGCGCTACAGCGAAACCCGCCGGCGTCATCCCCTGGCCCCGACCCTGTCGCCGGACGAAGGCATCGCCCGCGAGATCGACCTGCTGGCTCCGATCCGGGTGCGCGCCGATCTGGTCATCGATACCACGGATCTGTCACCGCACGATCTGCGCGCCGAGATTGCGCAATGGTTCGCGCTTGCCAAATCCGGCGGACTGGCGGTGTCGGTGCAAAGCTTCAGCTACAAGCGCGGGCTGCCGCGCGGCATGGACCTGGTGTTTGACTGCCGCTTTCTGGCCAATCCGCATTGGGTGCCCGCGCTGCGCGCCCGCGACGGCCGTGACCCCCAGGTCGTGGCCCATGTCGAAGCCGACCCGCGCTTTGCCGAATTCTTTGACCGGATACACGGTCTGATTGAAATGCTGCTGCCCGCGCAGATCGACGAGGGCAAGAGCCACGTCACCATCGGCTTTGGGTGTACCGGAGGGCAACACCGGTCGGTTGCAGTTGCAGAAAAACTTGCCAAGGTGCTTGCAGAAGCGGGCTGGGCGGTGTCAAAACGGCATCGGGAATTGGAACGCCGGGTGACGCAGGTGTCACTGGCGGCGGATGCGGGGTAGGCACGCGTGATCGGCATCGTGATCGTGGCACATGGCGGGCTTGCCCGCGAATATCTTGCCGCCGTACAGCATGTTGTGGGGCCGCAAGAGGCCATGCTGGCCATCGCCATCGAAGACGAGCATG
>JANMJC010000170.1:0-1576 GCA_031371185.1 Paracoccaceae bacterium
GGTGGCATAGGTGGAATGCAGATGAACCACGCCGAAGGCGTCCGGACGGGCGGCGTAGACGGCCAGATGCAAGGGCAGTTCCTTGGTCGGCGGATCGCCCGAGAGGTGGCGGCCCTGCGCGTCCACCTTGGAAAGTCGGGCGGGCTCCAGAAAACCCAGACAGGAATTGGTCGGGGTCATCAGGAATCCGTCCGCAAGCCGTGCCGAAAGATTGCCGGATGACCCAAAGGTCAGGCCCCGGTCGAACATCGACTTGCCCCACCTGCAGATATCCAGCCGCAGCGCCTGTTCGCCTGGGGTCATGCCGGGGTCTCCATAAGGTCAAGGGCCTGATCGAAAAAGCCGTCGTCGCCGAAGTTCCCGGATTTCAGCGCCACGACCAGCGGTGGGCCGCCCAACACGGTCAGGACGGGAACGCCTTTGGCAATCTCGGGTCCGATGGCAAAGGAACCCGAACCGATGGCACTTGCAACGGCGCTTGAGGTTTCGCCGCCCGCAACCACGATCCGTTGGAAACCCTGCGCGACCGCCTGTCTTGCGACCTGTGCAAACAGTGTCTCGATGGCATGGGCCAAGGGGGCCGCGCCGAATTTCGCCTGCTGCGCGGCGACTTCAGCCGCACCAGCGCTGGAATAGATCAGCGGAGAGGCCAGCCTGTGCTGACCAAGGAATGCCATGACCCTTTCGCATTCCGCGCCGGGGTCCGTCAGCACCCTGTCGTCAAGACGCAGAAAGGGGCGACGGGTCTGGTAGCGGGCAATCTGGGCCAGGGTCGCGCGCGAACAGCTTCCCGACAGAACCAGCGCCGGCCCCGAAAGACCGTGGAAGGCCTGGCTGGAATGCCCCGGGGTGATGCCGAAATTCATCGGCAAGCCCGTGGCAATCGCCGACCCCCCGGTCACAAGCCAGTGGTCTTTGGCAGCCCGTGCAAGCGTGTAAAGATCGCCGTCTTCGACTGCATCCGCCACAACCAGCCTGCTGCCGCTGCCCTGTAGCGCCGCAAGGGCCGCAGCCGCATCACCGGACCGGATCGCATCAAGGGGCAAATGCCCTAAAGCCAAGGGGGTCTGCTGCCCCAGCCAGCGCCGGATGTCGGGGTCGGTCATGGGATTAAGCGGGTGATGCTCCATTCCTGACTGATTCAAAAGCTGGTCGCCGACAAAGAGATGGCCCTGATAGACGGTTCTGCGGTTCGCCGGAAAGGCCGGGCACACCAAAGCAAGCGGCGCGTCCAGTTCGGCCAGAAGCGCCTCTGCCACCGGGCCAATGTTGCCCTCGGGCGTGCTGTCGAAGGTCGAGCAGTATTTGAACAGGATCTGTCGGGCACCGGCCGCAACCAGCAAGCGACACGCGGCCAGGGACTGCGTGACCGCCGCGCTTTTTTCGATGGAGCGGGACTTCAACGCCACAACGGCCGCATCGAACCCCGCCGGTACCGATGCTGCCGTTCCTCCGGCCAGAAGGACCGTGCGGGCACCGGCCCTCTGCAGCGTGTTGGCGATGTCGGAGGCCCCGGTAAAATCGTCGGCAATCACGCCGATGCAGATCTGCGCTGTCATTCAGGGGCCCTTCATTT
>JANMJC010000570.1:0-6796 GCA_031371185.1 Paracoccaceae bacterium
CGAAATCCTCTGAGCCCTCAGGCCGGCGATGGTCTGAAAGGTACCATCGCCCAGCATGTCAACCTTGATCAGAAGGTCCTTGCCATTTTGCACTGCCATTGTTTTCGCTCCAATTGGATAGGGTTAAGCAAGGGGGGGTCAGATTTCGACCCGCGCCCGAAATGTCAGATCGATGCGGCGCGCCTCACCCTCGGACAGGCGCTGTGCGACGGCCTTTTGGAAGAACATGGATACCAGCCGGCCAGCGGTCAGCGTCAGGCTGGCGTTTTCCAATGCGGCACTGACCTGCGCCGCGACGGTCTTGGCTGACTGAAACCCGGTTGCATCGCTGATGACGCTGATCAAAAGTTGATGCTCGGCGCCACTTCCGGACTGGTCAGACTTGTCGATGGCCGTTTCCGGCCCAAGAAGAATATAGGTCCCGGTTCCGGCCCCCAGAGGCATCGCGTCAAAGACGGCAACGCCACCTAGTCCCGCAAATCCCGTCAGACGTTGATAAAGCGCTGTCTGAAGCGCCGCGGCGGCCTGATAACTCATACCACCACCTCCTCTCGGGCATAGCATTTCAGATGCCGACCCTCGGCATCCGCCTCGGTGACGGCCAAAATCTCGAAAAGCCGGGCCCCATCGCGCATCCGCTGCCCGGGTTTCGGCCGCTGTGGCGATCCGCTTTTCGCGCCGCGAACCGTGATCAGGTAACTGACCGAGGAAACACTCACTTCGACCCCCGCCAATTCGCGCCCTGATCCGGGTTGCACATCCGCCCAGACCGTTCCGATCGAGGACCAGGTCTGCGAAAACCCGCCCGCGCCATCGGCGATGACAACCGGGCTTTCCAGCAAAAGCTTGCGATTCAGAACCGGCGCTCTCATGCCGCTCCCCCGCCCAGAACCCGCACGGTGCGCCAGCGCTCGATCAGAACCTGAACCGACGGCGGCAAACCAGCCGGTTGCCCCACCATGTCGTGGCGGTTTTCATAGTATCCTGCCGCCAAAAGCAGCACCGCCTGGCCAAGGTCCGGCGGCACGTTGGCCCAGACGGCACCAAAGCCTGCGCCAAAGACAATCTCCACCCGCCCATCCTCGGGCACCGTCGGCAACAAGGTGCCGCGCGCCACCATCCGGGGCCGATGCGTGTCGGGAACCAATACATAACTCGTAGGCGCCATCAGGCTTGCCGTGCCCACCGCATCGTAGACCGTCGCACTTGTGATCGCCGTCACCGGCGCAATCGGCAGGGCCTGCTCGGTCAGACTGCGCCATTACGCGATGCGCCAGCGAAACTGCCGCGCGATCAGCGCTTTTCCGATGCGCCCCTCTATCGCTGCAATGGCCGCCCGCAGGTAGGACTCGATCAGGCCATCCTGCATCCCGTCGTCCCCAAACCCCGACCCCAACCGCAAATGGTCCTTCAAAGCCTGCACAGGCAGGGCCAGTCCCGGAATCGTCGTTTCCTCGGTCAAGATCATCGTGCATCCTCCAAAGCCCCGTTCGAAATGTTGGCGCGCGCCCTTGGCACCCGGCGGAAAAGAAGGGGAGACTTCCCGCCGCGCCGTCGCCCGACATCCGGGCGCGCGCCGTCGTCCCGACGCCCGGAAACGGGCGTCGGTTTCGGCGGTTGCCTTCAGGAAACCGCGACCTTCAGCAGCTTGATCGCTGCAAAGTCGGTGATGTCCCCGCCCACCCGCTTGTTGGCATAGAACAGCACATGAGGCTTGGCCGAGAACGGGTCACGCAGGATGCGCAGGTCCGGGCGTTCCGCGATGGTATACCCCGAGGTGAAATCGCCGAAGGCAATCGGATAGGCGTTCGCGGCCACGTCCGGCATGTCCTCTGCGATCAGCACCGGATAGCCCATCAGACGGGCCGGCTCTCCCGCCTGCAGGCTGTCACCCCACATGAAGCGCCCGTCGATGTCCTTCATCTTGCGCACCGCACCCGCGGTCTTCGAATTCATCACGAAGGTACCGTTGGCGCGGTAATCCGCGGTCAACGCATAGACCAGCGAAACGATGCAATCCGACGCATTGGAGGTCGCAAAGTCTGCAGCCGCCCCGGTCGGGACATAGCCAAGCTGCCCCCAGACCCAGGACGCATTGGCCACCTTGGTCGGCAGCAGGATGCCCTTGGGCTTGTCAATGCCGTCACCGCTGATGAATGCCGCCGCTTCAGCACGAGTGAACCGGGTCGCGATCTTGCCGGCCAGCCAGCCTTCGACGTCAAAGGCACTGTCGTCCAGCAGGCGCTGGCTTGCCTTGGGCATCGCAGACAATTCGTGCAGCTTGATCGAAATCCGCTCGATGATCGGCGTTGCGGTTTCCACGGTCGAGGCCGACTCGGTTGCCCAACCCGAGCCCACCTCGCTGCGGTCGATCAGCACGTCGAATGAAATCGCGTCGACATTCACCACATTCGACACCGCCCGCAGCGACGACGTTGCCAGCAACATCGAGCGGATCGTATCGGCGGTCTGGGGGTCCACCAGATAGCCGCCATCGGCGGAAACGGCGGTGGACATCGCCTTGCCGTCCAGAACAAGGCCGCGCAGGGCATCATCATCACCCGAACGCAGATAGGCGTTGAAGGCCTTGCGGTGGGGCACCTCGGTATCGGCATGGGCCGAAAGTGCGGGGCGGGCATAGGTCATGGTCTTGCGGTCCAACATGGTCATCCGTTCTTCCTGTTGCTGAAGTGATTGTTTAACTTCACCCCGAAAGGTGCTGAATTCTGCCAGAAATCCGGACATGGCGGATTTCACTTCCGCACCCGGATCATGGGCCTTGGGCAATGCGCCCCTGGCCCGAGCCTCTAACTCGGTCATCTGTCGCCTCCGTGATCGGTCGTGTTTTTCCGCCCCGGCTAGCGCCGGACCAGCTCTTCGCGGGCCTGCCTGAACAGATCCGCCAGTTCCAAGAGCGTTCGCTCACCCTGCGCGATATCGGGCTGCTCCACGGCTTCGGCTTTCGCGGCGACGCGCGCTTCGGGCAGCATCGGAAAGGTCACCAGCGACACTTCCCACAGGTCCAGTTCCTGCAGCAGGCGCTGGCCCTTGCCGTCACGCTCGGCCTTGACCGTGCGATAGCCGATCGACAACCCGTCGATCGCCCCCGCCGACAGCAGTGCCGCCGCCTCGCGCCCCTTTTCCACCTCGGGCAGAAGACGGCCCTTCACCCACAGGCCCTTGCCGTCTTCGCGCACCTCGTCCCAGATGCCGATCGGCTGGGTCGGATCATGCTGCCACAGCATTTTCACCCGGCGCCCGCCCGCGCTCAGCCGTTTCAGACTGTCGGAATAGGCGCCCTGCAGAACGATGTCGCCTCCCTGATCCTTGCGCCCGAAAAGCGAGGCATAGCCCGAAATCACCGTTCCATCGGATACGGAAAACCCCGCCTCGTCCTCCCGGGCCGTCGGCTGAAACTTGTGTTCCAGCCCTGTCCACATCTGCCTGTCCATCGTCCCTCACTTTCCTGCCGCTCTGATCAACGCCTCGGCGCCCTGCGCCAGAAGGAACGCTGCAACCCCGTAAACTCCCAGCCAGATGCGCTTTTCCATCCGCTCAAGCGCGGCATCGATCTGGCAGAGGCGAAAATCCAGCGCCGCCCAGCGCTCTTCGGCCACACGCTCGTTGGCTTCGATGCGGGCATGGGCCGCATCGAAACTTTCATGCACAAAGCGCGAGCCTTCTGCTGGCTTTCGAAGGGTCATTCGCCCTCCGCGATTTTTGGAAGACCCAGGATCATGCGCTTTTCGGCCGCCGTCAGGAATTCCGCAGCCCCGACCCGGGCCCATTGCTGATCGCGTTCGGCCGCCAGCGCCGGGATCTGGTCCAGATCGGGGCGCAATTCCACCAACTCGCCAGAAAACCCCGCCAGCCAATGCGAGATACCGGCGGTCACCCGCGTCACCAGCGGCAGAACCGTCAGCCTGAAAAAGGCCCGGTTGGCTTCTTGATAGTTGGCATAGGTGGCGTCGCCGGGAATGCCCATCAGCATCGGGGGCACGCCGAAGGCAATGGCGATCTCCCGCGCCGCCGCCTCCTTGGTCTTTTGAAACTCCATGTCCGACGGGCTGAACCCCATCGGTTTCCAGTCCAGCCCGCCCTCCAGCAACATCGGCCGCCCGGCATTGCGCGACCCCTGATGATGCTGCTCCATCTCGCTCAGCAGCCGGTCATACTGATCGCTGGTCAGTTGCGATTGCCCGTCGGCCCCCTTGTAGATGATCGCCCCGGAAGGCCGGGCGGCGTTGTCCAGAAGGGCCTTTGACCAGGCGCTGGCGCTGGTGTGCACATCTACGGCCACCGCCGCTGCCTGCAACGGGCTGAACCCATAGTGGTCGTCCTGCGGATGAAAGCTCTTGATGTGGCAGATCGGAGTGGCCCCATCTGCCATCGAAAACCGGTGCGTCCGGCCGCCGACCGTGTAGTCATAGGCAATCGCCCAGCCGTCCGTGCCCGGCACCAGACTCATCCGGTCGCTGCGCAAGACATGCACCTCGCCGGGCAGGCGTCCCAGGCCCGGCACGGCCTCCAGATAGGCATTCCCGCTCAACAGAAGGTGGCCATAGACCGCTTCCATCATCTCGGCGCGACCCTGACCCGGGTTGGGCCGCCGGATCAGGTCCAGTACCGGATGCAGGTCATAGCGCCGCTCGTCGTCCTGCAGCACCAAGGGGATCGCCGCCGCCGCTTCGGCAATCAGCCGAACGGCGCGAAAGCCGATCGGGTTGCTTTGAAACCCGGTCTTGGCCAAGGATACCGCGTCACGCGGGCTCCAGGCCACCCGCCCCGACGACCCCCAGGCAATCACCCGCCCCGTGGCCGATGCCTTCTGCTCGGGTGCCACCTCACGCGTCGTGCGCTTCAGAAAATCAAACACCATCCTCAGCTCTCCTTGCCAATGGGCAATGGCCCGCCGCCCCTTGGCACCCAAAGGGCCAAAGGCGGTGCGCCGTTTTCATCTCAACTTGCTGCCAGCCGCGAAGATCGGCGTCCCGGAGCGCCCTTCAATGTGGCAATCGGTCCCCCGGAGGGGGGGGTACCATCCCACGCCCAAACGGCGGGCCCTTGCCGCCAAAGGCTCAGCCCAGGGTGCGTACCTTGGGGTCCACATAGCGCCCGGCGGGTTCCACGATCAGATCGGTCAGCGCCCAGACCAGCGCATCGACCCGGTCCGGAGAACCGCGCCCCTGAAAGCCCTGCGTCGTCATCTTCACCATCTGATCCTCCAGCGCCGCCAACCCTTTGACGTGAAAGACCCGGCCCTGCTCGTACAGTGCGGCCACCGGTTCGGCGCGGGTCTGCTTGCTGTGGCTGGCATGGACCGTGCGCACCGGCGCAATCGCATCAATCGCGCGAATGACCGACTTCACCATGTCGCCGCCCTGATTGACCTCGGCCACCAGCCGGTCGCCCTTGTGCCGGGCCATCGCCGCCAGCGCCGCCCTTGCCCAGGCGTCCGGGCTGACCCCCTGCACCGTGGCGTCCTCGATCACATAGGCCCGCCAGTTCTGCGGAGGCCCCTCGGTGACCGCTCCCACCACCAAGATCCCGCATTCGTCGCTGCCCGCCGTGCCGGTCACCGGCGGATCGACGGCGACAACAACCCGGTTGAACGGCGGCAACACATCGGCCCGCGCCCGCTCCAGCATCGCCTGGTTCCACAGGGCGCCGTCCAGGTCTTCGATCAGCAGGCCCTCCAGTTCCTGCTTTCCCAACCGGGTGCCGCCATAGCGCCGCTGCACCTCTTCCAGGAACGACGCCGCAAGGTAAGCCCGGTTGGCATCGGTCGGGGCATGGGTGCACACCGTCGAGGGGTTCTTCAGGATCGCCTTCAGCACGCTCACATTCTGCGGGGTGGTGGTGACCACCTGGCGCGGACTGTCGCCCAGCCGCAGGGCAAACTGCAACATGTCCCAGGCCTCCTCGGCCTTTTTCCACTTGGCCAACTCGTCCACCCAGGCCGCATCGAACTGGGGTCCCCGCAGGCTGTCGGGGTCATGCGCCGAAAAGACTTGCGCGATCGCTCCGTTCGGCCAGACCAGCCGCCTGCGCCCCGCCTCCCAGACCGGGCGACGATCCGGAGGCGTCACTGCCAGGATCCCGCTGTCACCGAAAATCATCACTTCGCGCACCTGATCCAGCGTTTCGCCGACCAGGGCGATCCGCTTGCCCGCCCCCGGGTCACCGGGCCCCGCCCCTTCGACCTGCGCGCGCACCCATTCGGCCCCGGCCCGGGTCTTGCCCGCGCCCCGCCCCCCCATGATCACCCAGGTCCGCCACGCGCCCTCGGGTGCCACCTGATGCGGCAAGGCCCAGAATTCAAAGATCCAGGGCAAGGCCAACAGGGCGTTTTCACTCAACCCGTCCAGGAAAGCGTCAATCTCGGCCGGCGTCGCGGAGGAGAGCCAGGCGGCGCCCGATTTCATCCCGCGCGCCGTGTAGGTCGAGCGCGCCGGTTCCGACAGCCCCGGCAACGTGCTTGCGGAGTTTCTCAACTTTGTTCCTTTCATCCATGACCAATTGGAAAGCGGCCTTCAGATTTGCAACCGCCGACTTGGCGGTGCCGATCTGATCGAACTCCCCGGCGCGGATTGCTTTCACAACCCGCACCAGTTCTTCGGCCGCTTCCCGGTACAGGGCCTCTGTTTCCGCCGTCAGATCGACGGGCGTGCTCTCTCCGTTGGAGAAAAAGAATGACATTCCTCTCCGATCCGATGTTGGTGCCGAGCGGGTGTTGCTGATGGGGGAAATGCAAAACGGCCCGGGGCTTTCACCCAAGGCCGCTTACCCAATTCAT
>JANMJC010000611.1:0-6410 GCA_031371185.1 Paracoccaceae bacterium
AGCAGCCCCGCGATGTGAAGCAGTGTCGATTTGCCCGCCCCCGACGGCGCCACCAGCGCCACGACCTCGCCCCTGGCCACCGACAGGGTGGCACCGTTCAGGACCTGCACCTGTCCCGGCTTGCCGGGGTTGAAGGTCTTCTCGATCCCGGCAAGTTCCAGCGTCATCTCATTCATAGCGCAGCGCCTCGACCGGGTTCATGCGGGCAGCTTTTCGGGCCGGGAACAAGGTGACGACAAACGACAGCCCAAGCGACAGGACGACAGCCGACAGCACATCGGCGGGCAAGAGTTTGGCCGGCAGATAATAGATCCCCCGGATCGACGGATCCCAGACGCCGCCGCCCGACACCGCGTTGACGAAGGAAAAGATCGGGTCGATGTAGATGGCGAACAGACAGCCAAGTGCGACGCCCAGAAGCGTGCCGACCGTGCCGGTAAAGGCGCCGCACAGGAAAAACACCCGCATGATCGACCCTTCGGTCAGGCCCATGGTGCGCAGGATGCCGATGTCGCGGCCCTTGTTCTTCACCAGCATGATCAGGCCCGACACGATGTTCAACGACGCGATCAGCACCAGGATCGACATGATGATGAACATCACGTTGTCCTCGATCGTCAGGGCGCGCAAATAGGCGCCCGAACTGTCGCGCCAGGTCCACAGATACGATGTCGGGCCAGCGGCCTCTTGGACCTGCGGGCCATAGGAGTCGATCATTTCGGGATCGGTGACCATGACCTCGATCTCGTCGGCGCGGCCCTCGCGGTTGAAATAGGCCTGCGCCTCGGCAAAGGGCAGATAGATGCGGGTGCGGTCGATGTCATAGCGCCCGGCGGTAAAGACATAGACCACCTCATAGGCCTTGACGCGCGGCGAAGACCCGAAGGCGGTCTTGACGCCCGACGGCGAGATCAGCCGCACGCGGTCGCCCACAGTGATCCCCAGATCCTGCGCCAACTGGCTGCCCATCGCCAGCCCGCGATCATAGGCGGCCAGGTCGCCATAAGACTTGGTGGCAGAGGTGCCGATGCGCGGGATGGTCTTCAGATCTTCGGCCCGCATGCCGTAGACATCGGCGCCGAACGCCCCGTCACCGGCGGTCACCATGACCTGCCCCCGGATCAGAGGGGCCGCGCGGGTCACGCCCTTTATTGCCAAAAGCCGGGCCGCGATGGCATCGTAATCGGCGAAGCCTTTGACATTGCGGCCAGATGCGTCAATCTCGCCCATCGACAGCACCGAAACATGGGCATTGGCCCCCAGGATGGTGTCGACCAGTTCCGCGCGAAATCCGGCCCGCACGGCCAGGGTTGCGATCAGCGCGAAGACGGCAAGCGTGATGCCGACAAGGCTGATCCAGGTCATGACCGAAACGCCGCCTTCGGCACGGCGCGCGCGCAGATAGCGCCAGGCGATCATGAATTCATAGCCTGAAAACGGGGCGGTCTTGGCCAAGCTGCTCTTCCTTTTGCGTCACGATGGGGCCTATCAGAGCGCGCGGTCAAGCGCCAGAAGGTCACGCTTGCGGGATCGCGCCCGCCGGAACCGGTTTGGGCGCCCGCAACCAGAAGCGCGCCATCAACGACAGGGCGGCCGCCAGAAGCCCGATCACCAGGCCGCCCCAAAGCCCGACGCCGCCAAATCCCATCGGAAAGGCCAGGATGTAAGAGGCCGGAATGCCGATCAGCCAATAGCTGATCGCCGCCGCCCACATCGGCACGCGGGTGTCGCGGATGCCGCGCAACAGGCCAAGCGCCATGACCTGCATGGCATCGGCAAGCTGAAAGGCCGCCGCCATGATCAACAAGACCGTGCCAAAACTCAGGATGGCCGCCGCTTCGGGTTTGGAGCGGTCGATGAACAAGGACAGGATCGGCCCCGGCAGCGACAGAAACAGCACGACCATGGCGATGCCGAAGACCATCGACAGCGCAATCGCCACCTTGGCCCCGTCGCGCAGCCCCTGCGCGTCGCCCTCGCCGGCAAAGCGCCCGGTGCGCACCGTGCAGGCATTGGACAGCCCCAGATGCACCATGAAGGACAGGGCGGTCACTTCCATCGCGATGCCGTGGGCCGCCAGTTCGATCGTGCCGATCCAGCCCATCATCAGGGCGGTGGCCTGAAACAGCCCGCTTTCGGCCAGCCCGGTGATGCCGATGGGCCAGCCCAGACGGAAGACCTGCACAAAGGCCGTCCAGTCGGGCCGCCAAAAGCGCTGCAACAGGCGGTAGGGGCGCAGGGCGGGCAGGGTGGCGGCATAGGTCAAGAGAACGGCGGCATTGACAACCTGTACCGTCAACGAGGCGATGGCCGCTCCGCGCACGCCCATCTCGGGCAGGCCCCAACGACCAAAGATCAGCGGGTAGGCCAGACACAGGTTGACGACCACGGCCAGCAGGGTGGTCCACAGCACGACCTGCGTGCGCTCCAGCGCGGCAAGATAGCTTTTGAGGGACATGATGATCAGGGCCGGGATCATGCCCAGCCCCGCGATGCGCAGAAAATCCTGCCCAAGGGCCGAAACCTGCGGGTTCTGGCCCAGGGCCAGCAGCAAGGATCCCGACCACCAGAAAATCGGATAGGTTGCCAGACCAAAGCCGATCGACAGCCACAACCCCATGCGGGTGTCGCGACGCACCTGGGTCTGGTCGTCCCGCCCAAGGGCCTGGGCCACCATCGGCATGATCGCCTGCGCAAAGCCCGAGCCCAGAATGAAGATCACGAAAAAGGTCGAGGTGGCCAGAACGACGGCGGCCAGCGCGTCGACGCCGTACCAGCCCAGAAGGATCGTGTCGGTGACATGCAAGGCCATCTGGGCCAGGTTGCTGCCGATCAGCGGCAATCCCAGAACAAGGATCGCACGGGTGTGGGAGGTCATGGACATGGTCGGGGACAGGGGTTGAGACATGGCCGCAAATAGCCTGAGAATCGGGCAGATCACAAGGCGAAGCGTTCGGTCAGCCCCGGCATTCCGCGTTCAAAGGCTTTGGGCCAAGAGGCCGAAAGCGGTCAGCACGATCACCGCTCCCGCGACGATTTCAAAGAGGGGCAGGGCGCTTGCAAGGCGGCCCTCGGACAGGCTGACAAGGGCGCCCTCGCGGCCCCAGACCGCCAGACCCGCAACGCCAAGGGTGACAAGGGCGGTGCCAGAGCCCATGGCAAAGGCGCCGGCGATGCCCGGCCCGGCAAGCCCAAGCTGAAAGCACAGGATCAGCACCAGAAGCGCCCCGGTGCAGGGCCGCAGGGCGATGCCCGCGATCAGGGCCAGCGCATCGCGGGCCGAGGTCAGGGCCGCGACCTGATCCAGACTTGGGCCATGGGCATGGCCGCAGTTCGGGCCATGAATGTGATCGAGGGCGGCGGCTTCGCCCTGTGGGTGGTCCTGCCCGTGGTGTCGGTCATGGTCACGGTCATGGTCGTGGCCGTGGCCATGACTGTGCCCGACCTCCGCAGCCCCTGACCTGCGCCACAGGCCACGGCCCCCGCGCCAGATCAGCCAGACCCCGATCCCGGCGATGGCCAATGTGCCCAAGGGGGCGATGACGCGGGTTGCGGTCGCTTCGGTCTGGTCGCGGCCCCAGCCAAGGGCCCAGAACCCGGCGGCAACCAGCGCCACCGCCACCCCGGCCTGCGCAAGGCTGGACGCCACCGCAATCACCGCCAGCCGCGTCAGGGGAACCCGCCGCGCAACCCCGTAACTGCCGATCACCAACTTGCCATGTCCTGGCCCGGCGGCATGCATGACGCCGTAGGCAAAGCAGACGGTCAGAAAGCCGAAAAGCGCCCCCGGCTGACCCCCGCGCAACCGCCGCACCGCCCCGGCCAGTGCGGCCTGCACATCCTTCTGGCCCGCGACCACCCAGGTTTCAAACACGGCAAGGCCGCCCGTGCCCCACAGGACGACGAGGCCGAAGGCCACGAGGGTGCCGGCAATCGTCAGGGCGCGGGGCATGTCACGCGGGCCTCCTCGGCATAGGCGGCCCCGATGCGGGGAAAGTTGGCTTCGGGGTCTTCGTTGGGGCCGTATTGCTCGAGGGCGGCCTGCATGGCGATGTCGGCGGCCGACAGGTCGGGCGTGTAGACCTGAACCGCGCATCCCGCCCCGCCCTGCAAGGTGGCGTCAACCACGGTATAGGCGGTGTAATACTCGGGGTCATAGCTTTGCACGATCAGCGTCTGCCCCCCCAGGGTAAGCGGGCCCGCAAACATCCTTGTGTGGCGCGAGGTAAGTTGTTCCTGCGCGTAGCTGGCGAAGACCTGAACGGGCGGCCCCATTTCCACGGGACCTGTGCCAAGCAGGGCATAGGTATCGCCGTCAAAGCCCGGCTCCCATTTCATGTCAAAGCCTTGCAGGCCGGCGGTTTCCGCGTCGGTCAGCACCGCATCGAAATCACGGTCCATCTGCAGCGCCTCAAGGATCATCAAGGTGGTCAGGGGGTCATAGACCCAGGTGATCTGCACCCCAAGCGCCTGACCCTGATCGTTCAAAAGAACCTGCAGGCTTGCGTCGATGAATTCGTGAGGATGCGCGCGCGCCACCTGAGGAGTGATCAGCGCCGCAAGAAAGAAGATGTATCGCAAAGTCATGCCGCTCCCGGGGTGCGACCACAGTCTAACCAGCCCCCGGGTTCAGCGGAAGGGCGCGCGATCAGGCTTGGCGTCTTGCCGCCGGTTGCTCAAAGGTTTCAAGACCATGGCCGGGCCTGTGGGCTGCATCTGCGAGGCGTCTGGCGGGCAAGGGGTCTGCCGAGCCCACAACGGCGCCTTTGCCGGGATGATCCCTTGTCGGCTGGCAAGGCCGGGATGCGTTCGGGCGCGCGCCGTGTCGTTGATTACACCATCACCCCGGTGGCGCGTTACCGTGGTCTGTGTCACTGGACATCGCCTTGCAAGAGCGGTTCAAGTCTTCGTCGAAACATCAAGTATCAGAATTCGAACACTTTTGGTTTGAATTCTGATCCCTCAAGACTTGAACCGCTTTAGCCCCGCAATCACAAGTACAGGGTCCGGTTGCGGCCCGCCTTGACCCGGGTCCGGCGAGGGGCCGGAGACGGCACCAAGTGTGCGACTGTCGCCCCAAGACGAAAACGGCGGCGCCTGGGGCACCGCCGCGTCTTCGTGACGGGGAATGAAAAACTTGTCCGGCTGCCCGGGACTACCCACTGCTTCGATGCCCCAGATCTACGCGCGCCGCCGTCCCGCCGCATACCCTGTTTGGGGTAGGCCCTTCAAAATCTTAAGATTTTGGCAGAAAATCTTCCAGAAGATCCAGCACCCGGGGCCATTCGGCAAAAAAGATCAACTGGCCGTTGCCGGGCCAGATCTCGATGTCGAGATGGCCAAAGGTCTCGCGCATTTCGACCGAGGTTTGCAAGGGGGCCTGGGGGTCCTGGTCGCCCATCACCAGACGGCAGGGGCCGGTCTGGGCCCGCACGATGTCCGACCAGTCGGCTTCCGAGGCGATGACCTCACGGGTAAAGGCCTCGTGCGCCGAGAATTTGTCCGACAGCGACACCTCTGACCCCATGAGGATCGCCTCGCGAACCTCGGCGCGCGAAAAGGTCTCGATGTCGGCGGGTGAGGTGGCGTTGACGGCCATCAGGAATTTTTCCTTGCCGACGCGGCGCGCAAAGGCGTAGCCCGCCTGCACCAGAAACGGCAGGATGCGTGGGGCGTGGCGGGCATTGGCCAGAATGAAGCGGTGCCATTTGCCCATGCGCTGATACTGCGCAGGGGTCTGGGTCGGCAGCCGCGCCCCGCAGCCGATGATTCCCGAAATCAGGCCGGGACGCAGTTGCGACAGGCGCATGGCATATTCGATGTCCGCGCCAAGACACAGGATCGCCGCCTGCCGCACCGCCAGATGATCCAGAAGGGCTGCGTAGTCTTCTGCCGTCGCCCGGGCGTAATCGACACCGGGGCGGTGAGGGGCGGAATGGCCAAATCCCGCGCGCACCAGCACGATCACCCGCATCCCGCGCCGCGCCGCGCTGCGTTCGGCGGTCGCGGGCCAGCGGATCATCATGTAGTCGAT
Source organism: Paracoccaceae bacterium (assembly GCA_031371185.1). Taxonomy (GTDB): domain Bacteria; phylum Pseudomonadota; class Alphaproteobacteria; order Rhodobacterales; family Rhodobacteraceae; genus CAIYZT01. The sequence goes on from JANMJC010000611.1 coordinate 6,035, forward strand.
CGGCATGTACAAAACCGCACGCCCGGCGGGATGGCCAAATTCGATGAAGTCCAGCCGCCTGCCGCCCGGACCGGTGAAGGTCTGAAATGGCAGGTCCTGCAACCCGCCTCTCGTCCGGATCCCCCCCGTCCCCCCCTTGGGCATGCGCACCACGTCCATCATGCCCAAGACCACCCGCACCAGTTCTGACTGGCTGTGGGTTTCCGTCTTGGCCAGGATCGAGCGCACCTGCGTGCGCACGGTTTCCGCCGACCGGCCCCGGCTTTCCGCGATGGACTTGACCGGAAGGCCAACGGTGATGGCGCGCACGATTTCAACCTCGGCCCCGGTCAGGCCAAATGTCGACTGCACAAGGGCCTCAAATCCGTCCGGCCAG
>JANMJC010000005.1:0-1731 GCA_031371185.1 Paracoccaceae bacterium
GGTCAACCTTTCGGTCAGCCTCGGGCGCAGCCATCCCCTTGACCTCAAGGCCGAAACGGATGTTCTGGCGCACGGTCATATGGGGAAACAGCGCGTAGTTCTGGAAGATCATCGACGTCGGACGTTTTTCCGGCAACAGATCGTTGATCCGTTTGCCCCGGATCATGAGGTCGCCTGACGTGATCGTCTCGAACCCCGCGATCATGCGCAGGGTCGTTGTCTTGCCGCAGCCGGATGGCCCCAGAAAGGCGATGAACTCGCCCTTGTCCACATCCAGATTGAAGTCGATCACAGCGGGCGTGCCGTTGTCATAAACCTTGCCGATATGGGAAAGCTGCAGGTCGTAGGCCACTTGGCATCATCCTTGACGTTCGGGTGCGGCCGGGGCTTGTACCCCGACCGGCAAACTTTGGTGATCGATCTTCGGATCAGGCCGACAGGAATTCGTCCCACTTGGTCATCAGCAGGTCGTACTCGTCCGGCCACTGGTGCCAGTAGGCGACGTTCGCTGCGCGGGTCGCCAAGGAGCCGCCATCGCGCAGATCGCCTTCCTTGATGCCACGCTCTTCGGGCCCAATCCACGGCTTGCCTTCGTACCAGAAGGCGTACTTCTCGGGCGCCATGATGCCTTTGACCTTGTCGTTCGGCGAATAGTAGCCCTGTTCCGACACGGCGACAGCCGGACCACCCGACAGCCAGTAATCGGCATAGGCCGTCACGGCGTCCAGATTGGGCGAGGATTTCAGCGCCGCAACACCGATAGCCCAGCCACGATAGCCGTTCTTCATGGTGGCATAGGCGCACTGGACGCCCTGCGCCTTGACGGCCATCACGGCCGGCTGCCAAGCGTCGGCCAGAACCATTTCACCCGAAGCCATCAGGTTGACCAATTCACCGAAATCACCCCAAAGCGCGCGGAACTGACCCTCTTTCTTCTTCGAGATCAGGAACGTGGCGGCTTCTTCGATCGACTTTGCGTCGGCGTTGCCGGGGTTCTTGACCTCAAGCAGGCCCAGTTCGTTCATGGCCAGGACGGCCTGACCAAACGCGATCAGCGGGTCAACGTTCAGACCGGTCTTGCCCTTGAACTTGGGGTCGAACAACGAGGACCAGAGCGACGCTTCTTCCGCCGACACGAGGTCGGGACGGTAGCCGATGGAATCGAAGTTGTAGACGGTCGGCACCATGTTCAGTGCAGTCATCGTGTCGTCAGTGTAGATCTGGCCAACGATCTGCGCCTTGGCGTCCCACTTGGGGTCGGCCTTGAGGAAGCTTTCGCCCACGCCGGTCCAGTTCTTCAGCGCCGCAGTGGGAATGGGTGACACCAGCCCGGTCTGGGTGATCGACGGCAGACGCTCGCCAATGGTTTCCCAGCAGTCATAAGCGGTGGAGCCCGACAGAAGTTCGGTCTGGGTGTTGGGGAAGATGTCTGCCTTGCCCGAAACCGCCTTGACGCCCGAGGCCGCCTTGAAGTCAGCCAGAATGCGGTCCTGCACGGTCACCGACAGACCCACGGTGCGCAGTTCCTGCGACGCGAGGTCAGCGGCGAACGCCTGTTGCGCGCCAAGGAACGGCAAGCCGCCCGCAGCAATCGCAGCGCCGGCGGTCCCTTTCAGGAACCCGCGGCGGGATAGTGAACTGTGTTTCATTTCAGTACCTCCGTGTTGATTTGCAATTCTTGCCGTGCCATCGGATCAGTAGCGTCCGACCAACAGCCCACCATCGACCACC
>JANMJC010000057.1:0-6165 GCA_031371185.1 Paracoccaceae bacterium
CCTGCACGCCCAGGCAGAGCGCGCGCCGATGCCCCCGAAAGGGGCTTTCAATTTCACCGACGATCCCCTAAAGACGCGCATCCGTGGCGTCCGACGCTGCGGTGCCAAGGGCCTTGCTGGACGACATCCCGGCCTGCGCCGTCACTTCAACCCGCAAGGAGATCCAGATGTCGATCACCGTCGAAGAAAAAGCCCGCCTGATCAAGGAATACGCGACCAAGGAAGGCGACACCGGTTCGCCCGAAGTGCAGGTTTCGATCCTGTCGTCGCGCATCGCCACCCTGACCGAGCACTTCAAGGCGCACAAGAAAGACAACCATTCGCGCCGGGGTCTGTTGATGATGGTGGCCCAACGCCGCAAGCTGCTGGACTACCTGAAATCCAAGGACGGGGCCCGCTATGCCTCGCTGATCGCGCGTCTCGGCCTGCGCCGCTAACCGCGTCACCTGCCGAAATTGAACGCCCGTGGTGCAAGCCGCGGGCGTTTTGCTTTTGCAATGTCAGCGCTTTTGAACTGGCCCGGGGGCCGGGATGCCCCGGACGCGAAAGGCGGTACTGGGGACCATGAACAACATGCTTGCCGCCGTCGTCCGTCACCTGCGCCCCCTTGCGGTCAAGGGCGCTGCAGATGGGAGAGGCCATGGGCATTTTCCGCGACTGTCCGACTCCCAGGGGCTGCTCCACGCCCTTGCGCCGCTATGGATCGGGGAAATGGTGCGGCGGGCGGGCTGACCGAACCCGCCCCTTCCCTAACCCGCCGTTTTCCTGTATGCGCCCGCAATCTGCGACGTGAGGCCAGCCCCCGGCCCATGCAAAGGATGGGGGGCGGCGGCAATGGGGCCGCGAGGAAACGGGAGACACGGCAGGGGCCGTGCTGCTCTCTTATAGGGAACGATCAATGTTCAACGTGACGAAAAAATCAATCCAGTGGGGCCGTGAAACGCTGACACTGGAAACGGGCAAGATTGCCCGTCAGGCCGATGGTTCGGTTGTGGCGACCCTGGGGGAAACCTCGGTCATGGCCAACGTGACCTTTGCCAAAAAGCCCAAAGCCGGTCAGGATTTCTTTCCGCTGACCGTGCATTATCAGGAAAAATACTATGCCGCGGGCAAGATCCCCGGCGGCTTCTTCAAGCGTGAGGCGCGTCCTTCGGAAAAGGAAACGCTGGTTTCGCGTCTGATCGACCGCCCGTGCCGCCCGCTGTTCGTGGACGGCTTCAAGCATGAAGTTCTGGTCATGGCGACCGTGCTGTCCTGCGATCTGGTGAACGATCCCGATATCGTGGCGATGATCGCGGTTTCGGCCGCGCTGACGATTTCCGGCGTGCCATTCATGGGCCCGATCGGGGCCGCGCGCGTTGGTTTCGTGGCTGGCGATTATGTGCTGAACCCGGAAATGGACGACATGACGCAGCTGCGTCTGAAGCCCGATCAGCGCCTTGATCTTGTCATCGCCGGCACCAAGGACGCCGTGATGATGGTGGAATCCGAAGCCTACGAGCTGACCGAAGAGGAAATGCTGGGCGCGGTCAAGTTTGGCCATGCCGCCATGCAGCCGGTGATCGACCTGATCATCGACTTCGCGGAAAACTCGGCCAAAGAGCCCTTCGACTTTGTGGCACCCGATTATTCGGCGCTGTCGGCGAAAGTGAAAGCGGCGGGCGAAGTGCAGATGCGCGCGGCCTTTGCGATCCGTGACAAGCAAGAGCGGACCAATGCGATTTCGGCGGCTTCCTCGGCCATTCTGGCGGCGCTGTCGGATGAAGACAAGGCCGATGCCAATCTGGGCGCGGCGATCAAGCAGCTTGAATCCTCGATCCTGCGCGGCGACATCATCAACGGTGGCGCGCGCATCGACGGGCGTGACAACAAGACCGTGCGCCCGATCCTGGCCGAAACCGGCATCCTGCCGCGCGCCCATGGCTCTGCCCTGTTCACCCGCGGCGAAACCCAGGGCCTGGTCGTGACCACCCTGGGCACCGGCGAGGATGAGCAGATCATCGACGCGCTGAACGGCAATCACCGGTCGAACTTCATGCTGCACTACAACTTCCCGCCCTATTCGGTCGGCGAAGTGGGCCGCGTCAGCGGGCCGGGCCGTCGCGAGATTGGCCATGGCAAACTGGCATGGCGCGCGTTGCAGGCGGTTCTGCCGGCGTCAACCGACTTCCCCTATACCGTGCGCGTCGTGTCGGAGATCACCGAATCCAACGGTTCCTCGTCGATGGCGTCGGTTTGCGGCGGATCGCTGGCGATGATGGATGCGGGCGTTCCGCTGAAGGCTCCTGTGGCGGGCGTCGCCATGGGTCTGATCCTGGAAGACGATGGCCGTTGGGCCGTGCTGACCGACATTCTGGGCGACGAGGATCACCTCGGCGACATGGATTTCAAGGTGGCCGGAACCCAGGCCGGCATCACCACGATGCAGATGGACATCAAGGTTGCGGGCATCACGCCCGAAATCATGGCGCAGGCTTTGGCGCAGGCCAAGGACGGCCGCATGCACATCCTGTCGGAAATGAACAAGGCGCTGTCGGCCCCGCAAGGGTTCAGCGAATATGCGCCGAAGATCGAGACCCTGCAGATCCCCACGGACAAAATCCGCGAGGTCATCGGCTCAGGCGGCAAGGTGATCCGCGAGATCGTGGAATTGTCGGGCGCCAAGGTGGACATCAACGACGAAGGCATCATCAAGATCGCCTCGTCCAGCGCGGAAAACATCAAGAAGGCCTATGACATGATCTGGTCGATCGTGGCAGAGCCGGAAATCGGTCAGATCTACACCGGCAAAGTGGTGAAGCTGGTCGATTTTGGGGCTTTCGTGAACTTCTTTGGCAAGCGCGATGGTCTGGTGCATGTGTCCCAGATCGCGGGCAAGCGTCTGAACCACCCCAACGAGTACCTGAAAGAAGGTCAGGACGTGAAGGTGAAGCTTCTGGGCTTTGACGAGCGCGGCAAGGTGCGCCTTGGCATGAAGATGGTCGATCAGGAAACCGGCGCCGAAATCGTCGAAGCCAAGGCCGACGCCGAGGCGTAAGTCTTTCGACAGCAATCGCGGCGGCCCGGGTGACACACCCGGGCCGTTTGTGTTTTAAGGGGGCGGTCAGGTAAAAGGGGCGCGCGGTGCCGGTCTATCCCGATCTGAAACTGATCTTCATCCACGTCCCGAAAACCGCCGGTTCCGCCATCAACCGGGCCTTGGCCGACCATGCCGTCGGTCGCCCCGACAGCCTGTTGCGCCGCGCCACCTCGCATCTGCCCTTTGCCGAACCGGTCAACAAGGTCTGGCTGCGCCGCCATGTCTCGGCGGCCTGGATGAAGGTCAAACTCGGGGACGAGGTCTGGAACAGCTATCGCCGTTTTTCGGTGGTGCGCGATCCCTATGACCGGGCGATTTCCAGCTATGAATTCGCCCGCCAGCGCCCCAAACTGCGCCGCCACAAGGCCGCGATGCAGCGCGGTTTTGCCGAATTTCTGCGCGCCGAACCCGATGAGCGGATGCTGCAAGCCCCGATGCTGACCGACCGCAACGGCGCGCTGATGGTGCAAGAGGTGCTGCGCCACGAAACCCTGACCGCCGATCTGGCGCGGATCTGCGCCCTGTGGGATCTGACCATCACCCTGCCCGAAAAGCCGCTGAACGCCACCACGCGCGTACCCGCCGAGCAGTATCTGACCGACGAGGCGGTGGCGATCATCAACACCCGCGCGGCGCGGGATTTCGACCTTTTTGGATACCAACGCCGCTAAAATACGGCCTTCAGCGCCCGTTCCAGCCCGGCGCACAGGGCGTCAACACGCCCCTGATAGGTGACATCAACCTCGGCCCCGGCAAGGGCCAGCGCCTTATCGGGCGTATCGAGACTATGCGCGGTGATATCCGCCCGCCCCAGAGCCAAGGCATAGTCGCGAAACTTGAAATCGCCGCCCTTGATCTGCCCGCCAAAGCGCAGGCGATGGTTCGGAATTCCGAAAGCGTCGGCCACGATCAAGCCGTGCAGGCTGGACGACAGCACCGCTGCACAGGTCCCGATTTCGGCGCAGACCTGCGCCCCGCCGCGTTCGACGTCGATGATCCGCACCCCCGGCAGGCGGGAAAGTTCGGCCACCATCGGATGGGTCTTGTCGCTGTAATGCGGCACGATTCCAAGGCCTTGGCGGGTGCCTCCCCGCTTCAGCATCGCCGCCGCCAGCAGCCCCGGGTCGCCCATGGGCAGCGCCTTGTCTGCGCCCAAAGCATCCCGCGTCAATGGCCCGCGCAGCGCCAAGGGCTGCAAGGAATGCCGCGCGCCGGGATGATCGGTGATCAACCCCGATCCCCAGACCCGGATCGGGCGCGCCATGGCCGCACGCGCGCCCGCAATCAGACGCCCCTTCGGATCGAGATAGCGATCCAGAATTGATCCGATCCCGGTCAGATCGCAGGTCCAGCGCCCGGCATGCTCCACCCGGCGACCGGTAACGAACGCCACCACTTCGGGCGAAAGTTCATCGCCAAAATTCGGCACGCCGGATCTGGAGCGGAAATAGAACAGGCGGATCGGGGCTCTCATGGGTCGATCCCGGACAAGGTGCGCACCCGGCCCGTCGCGCGCGTTTCCAGAATGACCGCACGGTTGCGCGCCACGGTTTCAGGGTCGACATAGCTTCGGCCGTGGTCCAGATGATACAGCGGCGCGGAATAGCGCAGATGGCGGCCCCGGATGCCGGAGTTGATCAGCCGCGCGCCAAATTCCTTGTCCTCGCCGCCATACGCCATGCGGGTGTCAAAGCCGTTGACCGCCACAATGTGGTCGCGAAAGGTCGAGGCATTGCCCCCCGCCCAGGAGCAGCGCACCGGCGACAGGCGGTCGAGCACCCCCATCGCGCCGGGCGCCAGGGGCATGGATTTCAGGGTTTCCGTCAGCTTTCGCGGCTGCCAGCCCTGCGGGCGGCCCCGCCGCGTCCAGTCCACCCGGCCCTGCGCCAAGAGATCACCGGTCAGGCCCGGGTCCAGCCGGATCACGCTGCCGGTCAGGAACCGCCCGCGCTGCGCCAGATGCAGGTGGCGTTCGATAAAGCGCGGGTGCATCAGGCAATCGTCGTCGATAAAGATCATGTAGTCGGCGGCGCTGCTGCGCACGGCCTCGTTCAGGATCAGGGTTTTGCGAAAGCCCTGATCGTCGTGCCAGACATGGCGCAGGGGCAGGTCGGGGTGTTTGGAGCGGAAAGCGTTCAGAACCGATGAAGTGCGCTCGTCCGACCCGTCATCGGCCACGCAAACGCTGTCGGGCCGTCGGCGCTGCGCCACAAGGGTGGTCAGGACCAGCGCCAGATAGTCCGGTTTCTGATAGGTCGAGATCACGAGTTCGCTGCGCACAAAGGTCGCTCCGCCGGGGTGCATCCCTTATGCCGTGCGGGGGGGCCTGCCGCAAGGCGGGCCCCCGACGCCAGCGTCAGACCGGGCGCTTGGCAAAGCGCAGATAGGGCAGTTTGATGTCCAGCGCGCCAAAACGCGCCGTGGCATCTTCGGTGGAAACCGACAGTGCCACGATCACATCCTGCCCCGGAACCCAGTTGGCGGGCGTGGCAAAGGGCACGCCGTCGGTGGCTTGCACCGCGTCCAGCGCGCGCAGAATCTCGGTGAAATTGCGGCCCACTGACATGGGATAGGTCATGGTCAGGCGCACCTTCTTGTCGGGCCCGATGATATAGACCGTGCGAACCGTGGCGGTGTTGGCGGGGGTTCGGCCCTCGGCTGGCAGGTAGTATTCGGCCGGCAGCATGTCATAGGCCTTGGCCACGGCCAGCGAGGTGTCGTCGATGATCGGGAAATCGGCAGGCGCGCCGCCATAGGCCTGAATGTCGCGCTTCCACTTTTCATGGTCGGCCACGGAATCCACCGACACGCCGATCACCTTGGTGTTGCGCTTTTTCCATTCGGCAGCCAATTGCGCCACGGCGCCGAATTCGGTGGTGCAAACCGGCGTGAAGTCGCGCGGATGCGAAAAGATGATGGCATAGGACCCGCCCAGCCAGTCGTGAAACCGGATCTCTCCGGCGGTGGATTGGGCGGTGAAGTCGGGGGCGATGTCATTGATGCGGATCGACATGAGGGGCCTTTGTTGGTTGTTCGCGGTGAACATAGGCGAAATGGGAAGGAAATTCCACTGGCGGAAAGGGTGG
>JANMJC010000060.1:0-2607 GCA_031371185.1 Paracoccaceae bacterium
CGTTCCAGCAGGTCATAGGGGCGCAGGAAATCAACCTGGTCGCGCAGGTCGGTCATCATGGCGAAGGCGGCGGGAAATTCAGCCGCCTTTTCGCGCAGCGCCCGCCACATATAGGACGGGCGGCCCCGCGCCAGGCGGTAAAGCCCCTCTTCGGACAGATCGAACAGCGGCGAGCGCAGCGCCTCGGCCAGCGACAGGTCATCCTCGGGGGTGGCAAGGCAGGCCAGAAGCGAGGTCAGATCCTTGACCGCCATTTCAGCGGCCAGTTTCAGGCGGTCCGCCCCGGCGATGGGCAGATCCAGCCGCTTGCAGGCGCGGATCAACTCGGCAAACAGGATGCGGCGGCTTTGCACAAGGATCAGGAAATCGCCGGGGTTGACGGCGCGCGGGCCGTCCTTGGCCACGATGGCAAAGCCGTTGTCCAGCATGGTCTTGATCCGCAAGGCCACCTTGCGCGCCAGAAGGGCCGCGTGATGGGTCGGCATGACGACATCGACCGGCAGTTCCCAATCCTTGTCGACCGGGGTCGCCGCTTTGGGAATGTCCGGCCAAAGTTCAACCTGCCCGGGCAGCGTGGTCTTGAAGGCGGCATGAAACACCTGATCGCCCATGGCGCGGGCAAAGGAGGGCTCGTCAAAAACCCGGTCGACCAGCGTCAGGATCGCGGGCGACGAGCGGAAGGAGTATTCCAGCCTTGCCGGTTGAAAGGGCTGGCGGGCGGCGGCGAAATCAGCGGCGAAACGGTCGCGCTTGTGATCGAAGATCGCGACGTTTGCGCCTTGAAAGGAATAGATCGACTGCTTCTTGTCGCCCACGACAAACAGGGTGCGCGCGCCGTCATGCGCCGAATCCCCGGCGGTGAATTCGGCGGCAAGCGCCTCGATCACGCGCCACTGGCGCGGGCTGGTGTCCTGCGCCTCGTCCACAAGGATATGCTCGATGCCGCCATCCAGCCGGTACAACACCCAGGCCGCCACGCCGGGGTTGGACAGAAGCCGGGTGGTGAAGGTGATCAGATCTTCGAAATCCAGCCAGCCCCGGGCCGATTTGCGCTGCGCATAAAGCGGCAGGAAGGCATCGGCAAAGCGGTACAGGGTGGCGGTCTTGGCAACGGCGGCCAGGGCAACGCGGCGCGGGCGGGCGGATTCGACGCGGGCCATCAAGGCATTCAGGCGCGGCATCAGATCGGCGGCAGGGCCCATGCTGAGGTCTTTGGTGGGAAACCTGCCGATCTTTGCGCCAAAGGGCACCTTGGTGCCGGGCCCGAACAGGAACAGGCTTTCCATCGCCTCAAGCCCGCGCAGGGTCGGACCAAGAGCCGCGATCCGGGCGACCTTTGGAACCAGCTTTGCCTCGGTCGCTGTGCCAAAAGGCAGGACCGATTGCAAAGCGGTCAGGATGTCACGCTCGTCGCCCAGAAAGACCTGGTTCACGATGGTCTCGGCCGTAACACCCTGCGGCAAGTCGAAAAGTGCCTGGGCCTTGGCTTGGGTCAGGGGCAGGTGGGCGGCATCTATGGCCGCGATTTCGGCCAGAAGTTTATCAAAGTCCGCTCCGCTGTGGATCATGCCAAGGTCGGTCACGGCCTGCGGCGCCAATCCATCGGCCATTTCCTGCACGATCTCGGCGCGCAACAGGCGGGCAGAGCGGTCGTCAACCTCTTTGAACTGCGGCGAGACCCCGGCCTCGAGCGGGAAGCGCCGCAGAAGGCCGGCGCAGAACGAATGGATGGTCTGGATGCGCAGGCCGCCGGGGGTTTCGATGGCGCGGGCGAAGAGGCGGCGGGCATTGGCAAGGGTCTGGGCCGAATGCGGGCCGGAAAGCCCCAGATCGGTCAGCGAGACGTGCAGCCGGTCGTCGGGCAGCATCGCCCAGGCCCCAAGCCGCGAGAACAGGCGGTTCTGCATCTCGGAGGCGGCGGCCTTGGTATAGGTCAGACACAGGATATGCGCCGGGCTGGTGCCGCCCAGCAACAGCCGCGCCACCCTGTCCGTCAGGACCGAGGTCTTGCCCGACCCGGCATTGGCCGAAAGCCAGGTCGAATGGGACGGGTCTGCGGCCATGACCTGCCGCTTGGTCGCGTCATTCGGGGCCATCGTCGCCTCCGATGTCAACGGGTGTCGCCGCATCCGACATCTGCCATTCGCCAAACCGCGCAAGATGGTCATAGTCGCGCCCCTCCTCGTCCCTTTGCAGGGCGCGTCGGGAGATGTAACCGGTGGAGCGGACCGCGTATTGCGCGATCAGGTGATGAAATCTGGCGAAGACCTGCGCCAAAAGCTCGGGGGTGATCTCCATCGCCTCGGGGGCCTCGGGCGCTTTCAGGCCAACGTACAAGGTGCGGGCAACCTGTGCCGGCCCAAGACCGGGAAAAGCGCCGTTTTCGGCCATCAGGGCCGACAGAAGCAGCTGCTTTTCAAAGGCCTCCTGCTCGGGCGGTTTGGGCGGCGACCCGGACTTGTAATCGATCAGTTCCAGACGCCCGTCGGGCAGCCGGTCCGCGCGGTCCAGTCGGCCGTGCAGGGTGAAATCGGGGTTCGAAAAAACCATTTCGCCCTTTTCCTCCAAGGCGGTCCAATGGCCTTCGCGGGCGGTTTCAGCGGCGAC
>JANMJC010000071.1:0-2265 GCA_031371185.1 Paracoccaceae bacterium
GTGGCAAGGGCGACGCGGAATCGAAGATCGAGGCGATGAAAGCCGCCGGCATCGTGGTGGCCGAAAGCCCGGCCCATCTAGGGCAGGCCGTCATGCAGGCGATCAAGGGTTGATCATGGGACCGATCGAGGCAATCAAGTCCTGCTTCCGAAACTATGCCACTTTTTCGGGCCGCGCTGTTCGCTCCGAATTCTGGTGGTTTTGGGGTATCTGCCTCGCTGCCACATGGACCCTTTCCACCCTAGGAATGGAGACGCTTAGTGCTTTGCTGTGGTTGGCCAGCCTCATACCATTCCTTGCGGTAGCTTGGCGACGTATGCATGACACTGACCGATCCGGTGCAGTCTTGCTATTGCCGTTGGCAACGATGCTTGTCGGGGTGTACGTCAATCTGTTTGCAATGCTTGCACCATACTCCAAGCGCATGGCCGAAATGGTCGTTACACCCGATACAACCATCGGTGAACTGCAGAATGCTCAATTCGAGGCCCTCAAGGATGTTGTTTCCCCCGGGCCTTCTCTCTGGGCCTTAGTCGTGATTGGCGCTGCCTTGCTTTGGCTAGTCTACCTTCTGACCCAGCCCACGAAGCCCGGCCTCAATCGCTTTGGCCCTCCTCCCACTGAGGTAACCCCATGACCGAACAATCTCCCAACACCCAGTTCCACGCCTCAAGCTTCCTGCAAGGCGCGAATGCCGATTATGTCGATCAACTCGCCGCCCGCTTTGCCGCTGATCCGGCTTCGGTCGATGCGCAATGGGCGGATTTCTTCCGTTCCCTGGGCGACAGCGAGGGCGACGCGCGCAGGCAGGCGGCTGGCCCGTCCTGGGCGCGCGCCGATTGGCCGCCCAGCCCTTCCGATGATCTGACCGCTGCCCTGACCGGCGAATGGATGGTGCCACCCGAGGCCAAGGGGGCGGGCAAGAAGATTGCCGAGAAGGCCGCCGAAAAGGGCGTCGACCTGACCGAAGAGCACATCAACCGCGCCGTGCTGGACTCGGTGCGCGCCATCATGATCATCCGCGCCTACCGCATCCGGGGCCACCTTGCCGCCGACCTTGACCCTCTCGGGCTGATCGAACGCGGCAATCACCCCGAGTTGGAGCCGGCGTCCTACGGCTTTGCCGAGGCCGACATGGACCGCCCGATCTTCATCGACAATGTGCTGGGCCTGACCCATGCCTCGATGCGCCAGATCCTCGAAATCGTGAATCGCACCTATTGCGGCACCTTCGCCCTGCAATACATGCACATCTCGGACCCCGAACAATCCGCCTGGCTGAAGGAACGCATCGAAGGCTATGGCAAGGAAATCCAGTTCACCCGCGAGGGCCGCCGCGCCATCCTGAACAAGCTGGTCGAGGCGGAAGGGTACGAGAAATTCCTTCATGTGAAGTATACCGGCACCAAGCGGTTCGGTCTGGACGGGGCCGAGGCGCTGATCCCGGCGATGGAGGCGATCATCAAGGTCGGCGGCGCCCTGGGGGTGCAGGACATCGTCATCGGCATGCCGCACCGCGGCCGCCTGAACGTGCTGGCCAATGTGATGCAAAAGCCCTACCGGGCGATTTTCAACGAGTTTCAGGGCGGCAGCTACAAGCCCGACGACGTCGGCGGCTCGGGCGATGTGAAATATCACCTTGGCGCCTCGTCGGACCGCACCTTTGATGCCAATACCGTGCACCTGTCCTTGACCGCCAACCCCAGCCACCTTGAGGCGGTGAACCCGGTCGTGATCGGCAAGGTGCGCGCCAAGCAGGACCTTCTGGGCGACACCGACCGGGTCAAGGTTCTGCCGCTGTTGCTGCACGGCGATGCGGCTTTTGCCGGTCAGGGCGTTGTGGCGGAATGTTTCGGCCTGTCGGGGCTGAAGGGCCACCGCACCGGCGGCACGATTCATATCGTGGTGAACAACCAGATCGGCTTTACCACCGCGCCGTCCTACTCGCGCTCCAGCCCCTATCCCACCGACATCGCCCTGATGGTCGAAGCGCCGATTTTCCACGTCAACGGCGATGATCCAGAGGCCGTGGTGCACGCCGCCCGCGTCGCCATCGAATACCGCCAGAAATTCCACAAAGACGCCGTGCTGGACATCTTCTGTTACCGCCGCTTTGGCCATAACGAAGGCGACGAGCCGATGTTCACCAACCCCGCGATGTACACCCGCATCCGCAAACAAAAGACCACCTTGCAGCTGTATACCGAACGTCTTGTCGCCGACGGGCTGATCCCCGAAGGCGAGATCGAAGATATGAAAGCCGCC
>JANMJC010000147.1:0-4918 GCA_031371185.1 Paracoccaceae bacterium
ATCACCTCGGCGGATCCCCCTGGAAAATCGCAGCGCGCCGTGCCGAAGTCGGGCATGAACAGCGTGTCGCCCACAAAGGCCGCATCGCCGATGACATAGGTCAGGCAGGCCGGGGTATGGCCGGGGGTGTGCAGAACCTCGGCGCGCATCTGCCCGATCATGAAGCTGTCGCCATCGCGGAACAGACGGTCAAACTGGCTGCCATCGCGGGCAAAGCCCGTGCCCTCGTTGAAGACCTTGCCGAAGGTGTCCTGCACCACGGTGATCTGATCGCCGATGCCGATCCTGCCCGCGCCAAGCACCTCTTGCAGATAGGGCGCGGCCGACAGGTGGTCGGCATGGACGTGTGTTTCAAGGATCCATTGCAGATCAAGGCCATGCTCTTTGATGAAGGCCACGATCGCCTCGGCCGAGCGGGTGTCTGTCCGCCCCGAGGCATAGTCGAAATCCAGCACCGAATCGACCACGGCGCAGCCCTGTCCCTGCGGGTCGCGCACCAGATAGGTGATCGTGTTGGTGGCCTGGTCAAAGAAGGCATGAACCTGCGGCTGCATGGGGTGCTCCTGATCCTTGCGCTCAATTTGCACCGAGATCGGCGGTCCGGCAACATATTTCAAGACATGAATGTGAACAATCAACCGCCGCCGCGAAGCCCGTCGATTGATGTGGGTCAATGTGGGCAAGGGTACAACGCCTATCCTGTGGCCAGAATGAAGGAGATGAAGATGAAAGATCTTGACGCGCGAAAGACAATGCTCGAGGCGCGGCTGGCCGACCTTGGCGGCCGGTTGCGCGGCATCGAGGACGAGTTGGACAGCCAGAAGGCGCAGGACTGGGAAGACCTTGCGACCGAGCGCGAGGCCGACGAGGTTCTGGAAGGCATGGGTCTGTCGGGCCAACACGAGATTCGCATGATCAAGGCCGCCTTGCTGCGCATCGACGCGGGCGATTACGGAACCTGTGCCCGATGTGGCGACGCGATCGGCGAAGAACGGCTGGACGTGCTTCCCTTTACCCCCCTGTGTCGCAATTGCGCGGTGTAAAGGGCGCCCCCGTGCCCGGCAAGCCCCGCAAGGCCAGCCCGACACCGCCCGACGTGTCGCTCGGGATCGAAGAGGCGGCCGGGGCGGGGCTGGCTTTCGGCCGGGCGGTTCTGGCCGCCGAGGTCGAAATCATCGCCTCGGTTCTGGGTCTGGGTGCAGCACTGGCTCCCCTGCCGGGCGTCAAGGCGCCTGCGCGGGCCCTCGCCCCGGGATCCGATGTCGAGGAGGGGTTTGACAACATGCCGGTCTGAGGCTGGGGGTCGGTCTGATCCTGCCGGCGCAACTGCCTAAAACCGTTGCCTATTGTCCCGGTTTGCGCCCTAATGTGGCCAGCACCGACAGGGAAGGCAGCCCGCAGATCATGACAGAGGCAGACAGTTTGGTCAGCGTGACGCAAAAGCGGCAGGGCGAGGTTCTGGTCTTGACCCTGACCGAACCGGGCAACAGCGTCGATGCGGCATGTCTGGCCGGCTTGAAGGACACTCTGTCGCAGGCGGCCACCGACCCCGGGGTTCGTGGCGTGGTGCTGGCTTTGCGGGGGGGGCATTCGGTTGTCCCCGCCCTGTCGCCCGCGCTGGTTGATCTGGGCAACCGGCTGGACCGTCTGGGCAAGCCGGTGATCGCGGTGCTGCAAGGCTCTGTCGGGGGGGCGCTTTGGGCGCTGGCGCTGGCCTGTCACGCCCGCTTTGCCGAGGCGGGGGCGCAGGTGGTGATGCCCGAGGCGCGGTTGGGGTTTCTGCCGGGGGGCGGGATCACCCAACGTCTGCCGCGGCTGGTGGGCGCGGCCGAGGCGATCGGGCTGATGCTGTCGACCCGGCCCGAACCGGTTCAGGCGATGCTGACCTTGGGCGCTCTGGACCGGGTCTGTTCCGGAACCGCCCTGTCCGAGGCCGTGGCGGCCATCGACGGCGGGTGGGCGGCCCGCCCCTCACGCCACGAAGACCGGGCCATGCGCGACGGGCGGTCCTATCTGGCCCAGGTTCAGGCCTTTCAGGCCCGGGTTTCGGGCGATCCGCTGGACGTCTCGCGCGCGGTGGTCAAATCGGTCGAGGCGGCACTTCTGTTGCCCTTTGCCCAAGGCTTGGCCTTCGAGGCGGTGACGCTGGACGATCTGGCAGCGGCCCCCGAGACCCGGGCCGTCGCCCATGCCAATCAGGTGGACAGGATCGTGCGCGAAAGGCTGCGCGCACTTGCGGCCCGGGTGAAGGGCGCGGGCAGCACCGGCGTGGCGCGCCTTGGGCTTTGGCGCTCGGGGCCGGAGCGGGCGGAACTGGTGGTCGCGGCGCTGACGCGGGGCCTGTCGGTGGTGCTGGCCGACCCGGACGGCGATGTGCGGATGGCCCTGGTGAACCGGACCCTGGGTCTGCAAGAGGCGATGGTGGCCCAGAAGACCCTGACGCCCGAAGCGCGCGATGCCGACCGGGCGCGCCTGAGTGTCCAAAGCGACCCGCGCGGGCTGGACGACTGCGATCTGATCCTGCTGGCCAATCCGGTTTTTCCGACCGGCGGCGCCGATCTGCCGCTGATCGCCCTGGGCCATGTCACCAATGATCCCAACCCCTTGCCCGCGCTTCTGCCGGCGGCCGGCCCCGGCGGCCATGCCGAAATCAGCCTGCCGCAACGCCTTGCGCCGCGCGCGGTCGGGCAGGTTCTGGATCTGGCGCAGAAACGGGGCTGGCGCGTGCAACACGTGGGTCCGGGCGGTTTTGTCGCGCGCCGTCTGCGCCGGGTGCTGCGCGACCTGCCCGGACGGTTGACCGATCTGGGATATGACGGCAAGGCGGTGACCAAAGGCATGGCCGCGATGGGTCTGGGCGCGCAGGCCCCGGGCAGACGCCGCGACCCCGAAGGGGCGGATCACGAGGTGGGTCATCTGGCAATGGCGGCCCTCGCCGATGAAGCGGCCCGGATTCTGGACGAGGGGCTGGGCCTGTCCAGCGCCGAGGTCGATGCCGCGGCCATGGCGGCGGGGGTGATGCCGCGCTGGCAGGGGGGGCCGCTGTATCAGGCCGATCTGCGCGGGTTGATCCTGCTGCGCGCCGACCTGCAACGGCTCGCGGCCAAGGACGGCGGCGCGGTTGCCCCGCTGATCGAACGACTGATCCGGGACGGGCGGCGGTTTTACAACCCGGATTAGGGCAGGGGGGGCGGCCTGCACATTTTGGTATTTCGCTTGGAACGCAGCGATCGTTCCTTTTCCCGATTCCCATAGCCGAGGCCATCGCCGAGGTCACGCGAGCCGACAGCCGAAATCCGGACGGGGCCCCAAAGGCCCCGGCCAGCGCCTGACCTGCCCATGGGCCTCGCGCTTCTCGCCCGCCCCAGGTCAGGCGCTGGCCTCTGTATCTAATCGTGGAACCGGTCAGGTTGCGGCGGGGTCGCTGCGGGCGGGGAAAAGCATTGCTTTTCCTTGTCCGCCCGATCTGGCGATGTGCAAAATTTTCAGCACATCAAGTCTAAAGGATGTTCAAAACTGCTTTTTCTCACCTCGAAAGGGCAGACAAGGCCCTCCCTCGCGCTCAGGCCAGAAAAATCCCGGTGACCACCGCCATCAACCCCAGCCCCGATATCGCCAGCGAGCCCAGATTGAGCAGCAGCACACGCTGCAAGGCGGCTTTCATCGCGGCGTCGTCGGCCCCGGACCTCTTGGCCCGAAAGGCCAGAACGACGCAGGCCATCAGGCCGACCACGCCCACCAGCGTCAGCCCCGCTCCGATCCAGATCACGAACTCCACCTGCGGCTCCTGTCGTTCAACCTTCTGCTGCGCCCGCCTAGCCCGGCAAACTCTGTCTGGCAAGGCTTGGATTTCCGCAGCGCGCGCGTTAGGGAAGGGCGAAACCCCGCGTGCCTCCGAAGGAAACCCGATGTCCGATACCGTCCTTGCCTATAACATCACCGCCGAAGAGCTGCGCCAGTTCATCGAACGCTTTGAACAACTCGACTCGGAAAAGCGCGATGTGGCCGAGCAGCAAAAAGAGTTGATGGCCGAAGCCAAGGGGCGCGGGTACGACACCAAGGTGATGAAACAGGTCATCGCCCTGCGCAAGCGCAAGCCCGACGATATCGCGGAAGAAGAGGCTGTGCTGGAGGTTTACAAGGCCGCTTTGGGCATGCAGTAAGCCCCCCCGCGACAGGCGGCCCGGTCAGGTGGCGGACAGGAACCGCACCCCGGGCATCTGTTGCAGGGTGGCGACGTCGCGTTCATAGGTTTCGGTCAGGCGGGCCACGGTTTCGGCCGTCCATCCCGGCAGGTCGACATTGACCGCAAGCCTTTCGGGCAGGGCGAACTTGTCCAGAAAGGCAGAGATGACCTTGCGGCGCAGCTGCGGGGTCGCGGTCGGGTGGCTGTGCAGATAGGCGCGCATCCGCGTCATGCCTTCGGGCGACATGATCTGCGCCAGAAGATCGTCGGTATCCTCCAGCACAACCTCCGGCCCGTGCTGGGTGATGGTCTGCAGGACTTCGGGCCAGATCAGCGGCGTGTCTTCGTCGCTCCAGATCGTCAGCGGCGTGCCGGGGTTGGCGTCCAGCACCGATTGCACGGTGTCTGACCAGCGCAGGGCAAAGATATCGGTCCCCGCCACGAAAGCCTCATAGGCCTTTCCGCGCGTCTTGTCGGCAAGCTGCTTGACATGAAGGGCGGGCAAAAAGGTGGCCGGGTTGCGGATGGCCATGAAGAACTCGGCCTGAATGTCGGGGAAGATGTTGCAGAAGGCCCGCACCCGTTCGGCCGCCGAAGGGTACAGACTGCCCCGCAGCGCCCAGGGCGGAAACGACATGAAATGTTCCCAGGACAGGATCAACCTCTCGGCCTGGTCCTCTTCCATGATCTGTTCCAGCACCAAAGCCTGGGTGTCGCGCGTCGCCGGAGAGC
>JANMJC010000148.1:0-7154 GCA_031371185.1 Paracoccaceae bacterium
CTGGCGATCCGGCCCCAGATCATTCAACATCTGGATGCCATTCTGTCGGATGCCCCGATCACCGGGCGCAGCACCCTGTGTCTGGTCTTGCAATTCGACGATGTGGAAAAGCTGGTTGACCTGCACGGACGCGCCGCCCAGACCGAAATTCTGGCGCGCTGCGCCGAACGGCTTTGTGCTGCCCTGCGCGAAGGCGACGTTGTGGCGCGGCTGGAAGGTGGCGGCTTTGCGGTGGCGCTGGCGCCGGTGCGGCGGCTCGACCTTGAAACCGCCGTGCAACTGGCCGCGCGGCTGCAGTCGGCCCTGGTGCCGCCGATATCGCTGAACGCCTTGCGCATCTATGTCACCTGTTCGGTCGGCTTCTGTCTTGGCGCGCGCGCGCCTGATGCCAGTGGCAAATCGCTGCTCGATGCCGCCCAGATCGCCGCAGACGATGCCGCACGCCACGGACCGGGGGCCATTCGTGCCTTTCAGCCGGAAATGGCCCGCCATCGCGCCGATCGTCAGGCCCTGCGCGACGATCTTGAACGCGCCATGGACGAGGGGCAGATCCGCCCCTATTTCCAACCGCAGATCTCGACCGACACGGCCACCATCACCGGGTTCGAGGCGCTGGCGCGTTGGCTCCATCCCGAACGCGGTGTGATCTCACCAGCCGAATTCCTGCCCCTGATCGATGACCTGGGCCTGTCGGACCGTCTGGGCGAGGTGATCCTGTTCAACGCCCTGACGGCGCTGAAGCGGTGGGACAAGGCCGGCCACAGGATCGCCTCGGTGGCGGTCAACTTTTCCAAGACCGAACTGCGCGACCCGAAACTGGCCGAGCGTCTGAAATGGGAGCTGGACCGCTTTGATCTGACCCCCGATCGCCTGACGGTCGAGATTCTGGAAAATGTCGTGGCCGAGACCGACAATGACATGATCGTGCGCAATGTGGCGGCGCTGGCGCGGCTGGGATGCGGCATCGATCTGGACGACTTCGGCACCGGCCATGCCTCGATCACCTCGATCCGCCGGTTCGCGGTGCGGCGCATCAAGATAGACCGCAGCTTTGTCATGCGGGTGGATGAAGACCGCGACCAGCAAAAGATGGTGTCGGCGATCCTGTCGATGGCCGAGCGGCTGGAGTTGGACACGCTGGCCGAAGGGGTCGAGACGGCAGGCGAACATTCGATGCTGGCCCAATTGGGCTGCGCCCATGTGCAGGGCTTTGGCATTGCCCGCCCCATGCCCTTTGAAGAGACGCTGGAATGGATCGAACGATTCCACGCGCGGAAGGGAAACATCCTGCGAATCGGCCACCGGGCGGGATAGGGCCCGCCGTTCGGGCCCCTTTGTCCGGGGTCCGGTCGACCCCCGGGGCCGTGGTGTTCCCGGTTCGAGCGGCCCATGGGGGATTCCGCTTGACCTTTGCCGCCCCCTATCGTTGAAGGACCGCTGACCTTATTCAGCATTGGTGGTGGTCCAGATGGACGATCAGAACAGAAATCTCCTCCTCGCGACGGTGCTCAGCTTTTTCGTGATTGCTGTCTGGTATATCGGCGGGTCCTTCCTTTTCCCCGAATACTTCAAGACCGAAGAGCCTTTGGCCGCCGTGCAAAGCACGACCCTGGACGGGACGGCTGCGCCCGCGCCGACCGCGACCGTCGTTCCCGAAACCGCCTCGGCCACCGAAACCGCAGCCGAAGCGCCGCGCGTGCTGATCGAGACGCCGAAGCTTTCGGGTTCGATTTCCATGCTGGGGGCCCGGCTGGATGACCTGTCGCTGACCACCTACAAGGAAACCCTGGCACCTGACGCCGCCACGGTGCGCCTTTTGTCGCCCATCGGACAGGAGCACCCCTATTACGCGCTGTTCGGCTGGGCCCCCGGAACCGGTCTTGGTGCCGAAGACGTGCCTGGCGCGAAAACCCTGTGGACGGCGGCAGCGGGGGCCAAACTGACCCCCACGACTCCGGTGACCCTGACCTGGAGCAACTCCAAGGGCCTGACCTTTACCCGGATCATCTCGGTGGACGAGGATTTCATGTTCACCGTCGGCGATACGGTTCAGAACAGCGGCAGCGCCGCCGCCAGCCTGTACCCCTACGGCATCATCGCACGCCACGGCCTGCCGAAGATGCAGAATATCTATGTGGTCCACGAAGGGGCGATCCGCCGCACCGACGGCACCTATGAAGAGACCAATTACAGCAACGTCAAAGACCTGACCGTGGTCGCGACCGAAGGGGCGCCGGCCGATGTGACCGAGGCCACGACCGACGGCTGGATCGGCTTTACCGACCACTACTGGATGACCACCCTGGTGCCTGAACAGGGCAAACCCTGGACCGCCGTCACCAAATATGTGCCCGGCGCCGACATCTATCAGGCCGAAATTCGCCAGCCGGTGATGACCCTCGCGCCGGGGGCATCGGTTCAGGTGTCGAACCGGGTCTTCGCAGGCGCCAAGGAGTGGGAAACCATCCGGGGTTATCAGACCGCGGGCCTGGCGGGGTTCCTCGATTCCATCGACTGGGGCTGGTTCTACTTCCTGACCAAGCCGATCTTTGCGATCCTGCACTTCATGCATTCGCTGATCGGCAACATGGGCCTTGCGATCATGGGCCTGACGCTGTTCCTCAAAGTGCTCGTCCTGCCACTGGCGTACAAATCCTATGTCTCGATGGCGCGGATGAAGGAACTGCAACCCGAGATGGAAGCGCTTAAAGAGCGTTGCGGCGACGACAAGCAGCGGTTGCAAAAGGAAACCATGCAGCTTTACAAGGACAAGAAGGTGAACCCGGCGGCGGGCTGCCTTCCGGTCCTGATCCAGATTCCGATCTTTTTCAGCCTGTACAAGGTGATCTTCGTCACCATCGAACTGCGCCACGCGCCGTTCTTTGGCTGGTTGAATGACCTGAGCGCGCCGGATTCCTCGTCGATTTACAACCTGTTCGGCCTGCTGCCCTGGGATGCGCCGGTGGGCGGCAGCCTGACGCATACCATCTTCATCGGGGTCCTGCCGATCATCCTGGGCATCTCGATGTGGTTGCAGCAAAAGCTGAACCCCGCCCCGGCCGATCCGGTGCAACAGCAGATCTTTGCCTGGATGCCCTGGGTCTTCATGTTCATGCTGGGCAGCTTTGCCAGCGGCCTGGTGGTCTACTGGATCACCAACAACACCATCACTTTCACCCAGCAGTACCTGATCATGCGCAGCCATGGGCACAAGCCCGACCTCTTTGGCAACATCATGAAGGGCTTCAAGAAGGCAGAGCCCGCGGCGGCGGCCGTCGTACCGGCGGCCAACACCAACAAGGCTCCGCCACGGGCGAAACGGAAATGACAGGGCGGCTGGCACAGATATGCCGCCACCCGATCAAGGGACACGGACGCGAAGCCCTCGCGTCCGTTCGTCTTTTGGCGGGCGAATGCCTGCCGTTCGACCGGCATTGGGCGGTGGCGCATGAGGCGGCGAAACTGGGGCCGGGCTGGAACTCTTGCGTCAATTTTGCCCGCGGAGCCAAGGCCCCCCAGTTGATGGCGATCACCTCGGCGTTGGACGAGGAAACCCGCGCCGTCACCCTGCACCACCCGGCGCGCGGCGGGATCACCTTTCAGCCCGACGATCCGGGCGATCTGGCGCGTTTCCTGGACTGGGTCCGCCCGCTGAACCCCGCCCACCGGGCGCAGCCTGTGGCAATCGTCAGCGCCGGGGTCGGGATGACGGACAGCGACTTTCCCTCGATTTCCATCCTTAATCTGGCGTCTCTGGCCGATCTGTCAGGCAGGATGGGACGGGATCTGTCGGTTGACCGCTGGCGCGGCAATCTGTGGCTGGACGGGGCCGCGCCCTGGGCCGAGTTTGACTGGATCGGCCGGGCCATCGCGATTGGCGGCGCGGTTGTGCAGATCAAGGAACGGATCACGCGATGCTCGGCAACGACGGTTGACCCTGTTACCGGTGAGGTGGCGGGCAACACCCTTGGCGCGCTGGAGAGCAGTTTTGGCCATCAGGATTTCGGCGTTTATGCCACGGTCCTGCAAGGTGGCACGGTCGCGCTTGGCGACGAATGGAGACTGGCATGAGCCTGCAATTCACCCATGCGCCGGAACCTGAACTCGCGGAAAGCGAGGCTGGGCGGCTGATGTTTGCCGGGCCGGTCGATTTTGTCAAAGGCGTGGTCGCCATGTCGGGCCTGCCCCCGGCGGATCGGCTGGAAGTTTGCTTTGCCGGGCGATCGAACGTCGGTAAATCAAGCCTGATCAATGCCTTGACTAACCGCAAGACGCTCGCGCGGTCGTCGAACACGCCGGGGCGGACGCAAGAGATCAACTACTTTGCCCTTGGCGAAACCCGGTTTCTGGTCGACCTTCCCGGCTATGGCTATGCCGAGGCGCCGGTTGCCGTGGTCGCCAAGTGGCAGGCGCTCTTGAAGCAATACCTTCAGGGTCGCCAGACCCTGCGGCGCGCCTTTGTGCTGATCGACACCCGCCATGGGGTGAAGGCGGTCGACGAAGAGATCATGGAATTGCTGGACCGCGCCGCCGTGACCTTTCAGGTGGTGATGACCAAGGCCGACAAGGTCAACTGGGCGACGCGGCACGAGAATTTCGAACAGGTCAAGGGTGCGCTTGCCAGGCATCCGGCTGCTTACCCCGAAATCATCGTGACCTCGTCCGAAAAGGGCGACGGGATTGAAACCCTGCGCGCCGTGATTGCGACGCTGGTCTAGGCGCGCGAATTGCCGCTTGGCACAGGGCGGTAAAAGCCCTATTCGAACGGGGGTTTTCATCCGTCCCCGCCCCGGGAGGCCCCCTTGAAACAGCAGACCCTGACCATGTCCGACGCCATTTCCACCGCCAAGATGCTGTCCGAAGCCCTGCCGTATCTGCAGCGTTTCGAAGATGCGGTCGTGGTGGTGAAATTTGGCGGCAACGCCATGGGCGACGATGCCGCGATGGCGGAATTTGCCCGCGATGTCGTGCTGATGCGGCAGGTCGGGGTCAACCCGGTCGTGGTGCATGGCGGTGGACCGATGATCAACGAGATGCTGACCAAACTGGGCATCAAATCCGAATTCGTGCGCGGCAAGCGGGTGACCGACAAGGCCACCGTCGAAGTGGTCGAAATGGTGCTGTCGGGGCTGGTGAACAAGCGCATCGTGCAGGCGATCATGGATGCCGGGGGCCGGGCGGTGGGCATCTCTGGCAAGGATGACGATCTGATGGTCTGCGTGGCCGACGATCCCGAACTGGGTTTTGTCGGGCGTCCGGTGGAAATGAACGTGCAGGTGCTGCGCGATCTGTACAAGGCCGGGATCATTCCGGTCGTGGCCCCGGTGGCCACGGGCATGGCCGACAATGAAACCTTCAACGTCAACGGCGATACGGCGGCGGGGGCGATTGCCGGGGCCCTGCAGGCCGACCGCCTGCTGTTGCTGACCGACGTGGCCGGGGTCAAGAACGCCGCCGGAGAGGTGATGACCCAGATCACTCCGGACGAGATCAGGAAGATGATCACCGAGGGGGTGATTTCGGGTGGCATGATTCCGAAAACCGAAACCGCCTTGATGGCCATTGAAGCCGGCACGCGGGCGGTGACGATTCTGGACGGACGCATTCCCAACGCCTGCCTGCTGGAACTGTTTACCGATCACGGCGCGGGCAGCCAGATCCGCTCGACCGAGCCGCGCATAAAGCCGCATCTGAAGCGGTAGCAATCCGCGGCCTTTCACCCTACGTTCAAGGCCCGGGACCGGAAGATCTGCCATGCCGAATGAAGCCCTGATCCGCCTTGCGGTCTTTTTGACCCTCTTCGCCGTCTTTGCCGGGCTGGAGGCGCTTGCCCCCCGCCGCGCCCGCCTGCAACCCAGAAGCACGCGCTGGCTGACCAATCTGTCGATCACGGTGCTGAACACGCTGGCACTGCGCACCTTTGCCCTTGCCCTGCCGTTTCTGGCAGTCGGTGCGGCGGTGGATGCCTGGAGCCATGGCTGGGGACTGCTGAACAACCTGGCCTGGCCGTTGTGGGCCGAGGTTCTGCTCGCGCTGCTGGTGATGGATTTCGCGATCTGGGTGCAGCATCTGGTCACGCACAAGGTGCCCGTCTTCTGGCGCTTTCACCGCGTCCACCACGCCGACCGCGACATGGATGTGACGACGGCCCTGCGCTTTCACCCGGTCGAGATTCTGGCCTCGATGGGGCTGAAGATCGGGCTGGTCTACGCCTTGGGGCCGCAGGCCGTGGCGGTGGTCCTGTTCGAGGTCATTCTGAACGGGACCTCGCTTTTCAACCATGCCAATCTGCGGTTGCCTTTCTGGCTGGACCGGATCGTTCGGCTGGTTCTGGTGACCCCCGACATGCACAGGGTCCACCATTCGGTTCTGCGCGACGAGCATGACAGCAATTACGGCTTTGCCCTGTCGATCTGGGACCGGATTTTCCGGACCTATCGCGCGCAGCCTGCCACCGGTCAGGATGCCATGGTGGTCGGGCTGGAATGGCAGGATGACAGGCCGGCCAAACTGGGGTGGAGCCTGTGGCTGCCGTTTCGCTGAGCAGCCTGCAGGCCCGGCTTGATCCGCATTTTCTGGAGGTTCTGGGCGGGTTTGCCTGCCCGGGTGACCCCGACCTGCCCAAGGGCACCCGCAGCCTGGTGCTGATCGGCCCAAAGGAACCCGGGTTCTGGGACCATCTGCGGGGGCAGGCTGAATGGCACGGGCCCGACCCGGTGGACCGCTGGTCGCGGCGGGTGATCGGGCAACTGGCCTGTGATCTGGGGGCCAAGGCTCTGTTTCCATTTGGCGGCGCGCCCTTTCATCCGTTCTACGCCTGGGCCCTGCGGTCGGGTCAGGTCTGGAGCAGCCCGGTCCGGATGCTGGTTCATGCCCGTCAGGGGCTGATGGTCAGCTTTCGCGGGGCGCTGGCGCTGCGCGAGGCGGTGGAATTTCTGGCGCGCGCACCCGAGCCCTGCCCGACCTGCGCCAAGCCCTGCCAAACCGCCTGTCCGGTTGGTGCGCTTGGGACCCAAGGGTATGACCTTGCCGCCTGCCACGGCCATCTTGACCGCCCCGAGGGAGCGGAGTGCCTGAATGGCGGCTGCCTTGCGCGCCGCGCTTGCCCGGCGTCGGCAACCTATGCAAGGATGCCTGAACATTCGGCCTATCAC
>JANMJC010000448.1:0-4034 GCA_031371185.1 Paracoccaceae bacterium
CCAGCGCGATCAGGCGCAGGTCCAATGCCGCGCAGGCCTGCACGGCGTTGGCGCTGATCTGGGCGGCAAAGGGATGGGTGGCGTCGATCACATGGCTGAAGGCGTTGTCCCTCAGGAAGGCCACCAGCCCCGGAACCCCGCCGAAACCGCCCGTCCGCTGCGCGATGGGCTGCGGCGGTGGCAAGGTGGTGCGCCCGGCATAGGAATAGACCGCGTCAAGGCCGGCCTGTGCCAGAAGGCCCGCCAGGCGGTTGGCCTCGGTCGTGCCGCCCAGGAGCAGGATTTTCGGGGGGTCGGACATGTCTAGGGCCTGGCTTTCGATCATCGGCGTGACCGAGAATGGACTGGAAGACCTGACAAGCGCAAGCTGCGCGGCGCTGGACGCGGCCGAGATCGTGTTCGGCGGCCCGCGCCATCTGGGGCTGATGGGGGTCGGCGTGCGGGGGCAGGTCTGGCCCGTGCCCTTCGACATTGCGCCGGTTCTGGCACTGCGGGGGCAGGGCTTGCAAGGTCGGGCGGTGGCGGTTCTCGTCTCGGGCGATCCGTTCTGGCACGGTGCCGGCGGCAGCCTGACCCAGACGCTTGACCCCGGCGAATGGCGCAGCTTTCCGGCCCCTTCGGTCTTTTCGCTGGCGGCGGCAACCTTGGGCTGGCGGCTGGAAGAGGTGGCCTGCCTTGGCCTGCACGCCGCCCCCCTTGCCCGCCTGCGCAGCCATCTGCAGCCCGGCGCCCGGGCCATCGTGACCCTGCGCGATGGGGCCGCCGCGCGCGACCTTGCCCTGTGGCTGACGGCGACGGGCCTGGGCGACGCCCGGCTCTGGGTTCTGGAAAACCTTGGCGGCCCGCGTGCCCGCCTGCGCAACGGTCTGGCCGCAGCGCTGGATCTGACCGACATCGGGCCCCTGGTCAGCCTGGCCCTGCAGGTGCCGCAAACCGCCAATTCGACCCTGCCGCGCGTGCCCGGCCGCCCCGAGGGCTTGTTCGCCCATGACGGCCAGATCACCAAATCCCCGGTCCGCGCCGTGACCCTAGCCGCCCTTGCCCCGCGCGCCGAACAGCTTTTGTGGGACCTTGGCGCAGGCTCGGGCGCGGTTTCGGTGGAATGGTGTCTTGCGGGCGGGCGCGCCATCGCGGTCGAGGCCCGGGCCGACCGGCTGGCCAACATTGCCGCCAACATCGCGACCTTTGGCCTTGAAGGCCGGATGAACGCCGTACGGGCCAACCTGCCCGAGGGGCTGGGCAGCCTTGCCACGCCTTCCGCGATCTTCATCGGGGGCGGATTTTCCGCCGCGCTGTTTGACCGTCTGGCCGCCCTTGCTCCGTCGGCGCGGCTGGTGGTCAACACCGTGACGCTGGAAACCGAAGCGCTGGTGGCTGCGCTGCACAAGTCCCATGGCGGCAGCCTGATGCGGATGGACTTCGCCCAGGCCGAACCCTTGGGCACCTTTCGCGGCTGGCAATCGTCGCGGCCCGTGGTGCAGTGGAGTGTGGTGCTGTGACCGGCTGGCGCGCCTTTTCGCGACCTTTTTGCCGCCAGTCCGGGGATGGCGTCCGCTGTGTAAGGGTGGGCGCATGAGGCGCGTGGCCGGATTTGGGGCGCGCGCCGGGGCCAGCCTTGACAGCCTGCGCGCGGCTTTGGATGCGACCGGGACCAGCGGGATCACGGGGCTCGCCACCGTGGCTTCGCGCGCCGATGCCCTGCGGCCCCTTGCCAAAGCCCTGGGTCTGCCGCTGCAGGTGGTGGCGGTGGAAGGGGTGGCCACGCCCAGCCAGTCGCCCCGGGTGCAGGCCGCCTTTCAGACCGGATCAGTGGCCGAAGCCGCCGCCCTGACGGCTGCGGGCCCGGGCGCGCAGCTTGTGGTCTTGCGCGTCACCTCGCCCGATGGCATGGCCACCTGCGCGGTGGCAATCGGCAAAGGAGACGATCCATGACGGTTCACTTCATCGGCGCCGGTCCCGGCGCGCCCGACCTGTTGACGCTGCGCGGGCAGGCCCTGATCGCGGCCAGCCCGGTGTGTCTGTATGCCGGATCGCTGGTGCCGCAGGGGGTGCTGGCCCATTGCCCGCCCGGCGCGCGCATCGTCAACACCGCGTCCTTGTCGCTGGACCAGATCATCGACGAATGCGCCGCCGTGCATGCCGCAGGGCAGGACGTCGCCCGCCTGCATTCGGGCGATCTGTCGGTCTGGTCGGCGATGGGAGAGCAGTTGCGCCGCCTGCGCGCCCTTGGCATTCCGGTCACCGTGACCCCCGGCGTGCCGTCCTTTGCCGCCGCCGCCGCCGCCCTGGAAGCCGAGTTGACCCTGCCCGGCCTGTGCCAGTCGGTCGTGCTGACCCGCACCTCGGGCCGCGCCACCGCCATGCCGCCGGGCGAAAATCTGGCCGCTTTCGCCGCCACCGGCGCGGTGCTGGCCATTCATCTGTCGATCCATGTGCTTGACCGTGTCCTGTCCGATCTGACGCCGCATTATGGCGCGGATTGCCCGGTTGCGGTGGTCTGGCGCGCCTCGTGGCCCGATCAGCGCATCGTGCGCGCCACCCTTGGCACCCTTGCCACCGCCCTTGCCGGCGAGATGGAGCGGACCGCCCTGATCCTTGTCGGGCGCACCCTGGGCGATGAGGACTTTGGCACCAGCCGGCTTTACGCGGGCGACTACGACCGCCGCTATCGCCCCTTGGGCACCAACCCGCGCTTTCCGGACCCGCAATGATGCAGCCCTTGCCCGCAGGCCTGATCATCGCCGCCCCGGCCTCTGGCACCGGCAAGACCACGGTGACCCTGGGGCTGACGCGGGCCATTCGCAACGCGGGCGCCGTTGTGCAGTGTTTCAAATCCGGCCCCGACTACATCGACCCGGCGTTTCATTCGGCGGCCAGCGGGCGGCGGGCGGTCAATCTGGACACCTGGGCCATGACGGGGGGGCAGATCGGCCAGTTGATCGGCACGACCGCGCCGGCCGATCTGATCCTTGCCGAAGGCTCGATGGGGCTGTTCGACGGGGTCGCAACCCCGGGAGAGGCGGGAACCGGCGCCAGTGCCGATCTTGCCGCGCTGACCGGCTGGCCGGTGGTGCTGGTGCTGGATTGTTCGGGTCAGGCGCAGACGGCCGCCGCCGTGGCGCGCGGGCTGGCCGGGTTCCGCCCCGACGTCGCGGTGGCCGGAGTGATCCTGAACCGCATCGCCAGCCCCCGGCACGAGGCGCTGGTGCACCACGGCATGGCGACGGCGGGAATGCAGGTCTTTGGTGCCCTGCCGCGCCTGAAGGCGCTGGCGCTGCCCGAGCGCCATCTGGGTCTGGTGCAGGCGCAGGAACATCCCGGGCTTGAGGCGTTCATCGCCGAGGTGGCCGATCTGGTGGCGGCCCATGTCGATCTGGCGGCGCTGCGGGCGGCCGGTCGGCCCTGCACCCTGTCC
Source organism: Paracoccaceae bacterium (assembly GCA_031371185.1). Classification (GTDB taxonomy): domain Bacteria; phylum Pseudomonadota; class Alphaproteobacteria; order Rhodobacterales; family Rhodobacteraceae; genus CAIYZT01. The sequence goes on from JANMJC010000448.1 coordinate 3,416, forward strand.
GCTGGCAGCCCGCCGCAAGCCCCGCCGCCGGGCCAAAGGATCGCGCTGGCCCGCGACGCCGCGTTTTCCTTCATCTACCCGCATCTGATCGACGCCTGGCGGGCCGCCGGGGCCAGCATCCTGCCGTTTTCGCCGCTGGCCAATGAGGCTCCCGACGCCAGCGCCGACACCTGCTGGCTGCCCGGCGGTTATCCGGAACTGCATGCGGGGGTGCTGGCGGGCGCGACACAGTTTCGCGCCGGGTTGCAGGCCTTTGCCCGGACCCGCCCGGTCCACGGCGAATGCGGGGGCTATATGGCGATGGGGGCGGGGCTGGTGGATACAGCGGGCCAGCGCCACCAGATGGCGGGCCTCTTGGGGCTGGAAACCAGCTTTGCCACCCGGCGCATGCATCTGGGCTATCGTCTGGCCAACCTGCAGGCACCCTGCGCGGGGTTCGCCGCCGGAACGCGCCTGCGCGGTCATGAATTCCACTATGCGACCATCACCGCGCAGCCCGACGCGCCCTTGGCCAGTGTCAGCGACGCCAATGGTGCCGCCGTGGTCGAAACCGGGTCGCAGCGCGGGTTGGCGACGGGCAGTTTCTTTCACCTCATCGCCGGGGCCTCATCGTGACCGC